>NZ_JBEZEV010000069.1:0-36965 GCF_040649055.1 Micromonospora sp. NPDC049060 | reverse complement strand
GGTGTCATTGGGTTGGCAGTGTGGAGTTGCTGGTCAGGCATTGTCGGGTGGTGGTGGGGCATGAGTCCGTCATCCGGGTCCGATGAACGGCGCACGTTCGTACGGGTAAAGGTGCCGGTGAGCTGCCGAAGGTTGCTCCCACGGCCGGTGGGGAGCAATTCCTCCGGCCCGCTCCGCCGGCCGGCCCGCCGCCCGTGACCCTTGGCACGCAAGGGCTTCCCGGACCGGCGGTCCACCCTGGACACCGCGCGCGCGGCGCCCTGGACGGCCGGGCCGGGTATTGACAAAAGTCACCCGGCCTGCCACGTGCGACGGGTATGAGCGATTCACGAATGCGCTGTGACGAACCTTCGCGCAGACGGTGAACGCAGACCTTGTTGAAACAGGTGCCCGTCCAGCAGGTTTAGATGGCGTTCCGCACCACCGGGCCAAGCTGTGCGAGAGGGGACTCCCATGTCTGTCAATGCGACCGAGATTCTCAATGCCTTCTTCTTCGATGGTGCCGACGCTCCGGCGGACGGTGACGTGCGCATCGACGTCGTGGACAGCTGGACCACCAGCGACCTGGCGGCGGTCCGGCCGACCACCATCAGCTGGAGCGAGGCCCGGGTGGACGCGGTCCGCTGACGGAACCGGGGCGACCGCCACCGGCGACCACGAGCTGAATCGCGGGGGGAACGAGATGACGGACACCGACCTGTGGGTGCGACGGTTCCACCCGGCGGACGAGGCGGCGACCAGGTTGCTGTGCCTGCCGCACGCCGGCGGCTCGGCGAGCTACTTCGCCCGCGTGGCCAGGACGCTCGCCCCCGAGGTCGACGTGCTCGCCGTCCAGTACCCCGGTCGGCAGGACCGGTTGCGGGAGCCGGGCCTCACCTCGGTCCACGAGATCGCGGACCGACTGGTGACGGTGCTGCTGCCGCTTGTCGACCGGCCACTCACCGTCTTCGGCCACAGCCTCGGCGCGACCATCGGCTACGAGGTCGCGCTGAGGCTGCGGCGGGCGGGCGCCGGCCCGACCGCGCTGTTCGTCTCCGGCAGGCGGGCTCCGCACCTCCGCAAGGAGGAGCGGACCCACCTGCGGGACGACGCCGGCCTGATCGCCGAGGTACGCGCCCTGGCGGGCACCGACAGCGCGCTGCTGGAGGCCGAGGACGTGCTGCGGATGGTCCTGCCGGCCATCCGCTCGGACTACACCGCGGCCGAGACCTACGAGTACCGGCCCGGGCCACGCCTGGACTGCCCGATCGTCGCGCACATCGGCGACAGCGACCCGCGGGTGTCGGTCGACGAGGCGAAGGCGTGGCGGGAACACACCGACGCGGGGTTCGAGTTCGTCGTCCACCCGGGCGGTCACTTCTATCTCAACGACAACATGTCCGCGGTGCTGCGCAGCATCAGGGCGCACACCCGGTCGCTCAGCCCGGCCTCGCGCGGCGCCGCCACGGTCGCCCACGCCGAACAACCGGGGTGAGTCGCCGGTCGACCCGAGCCTCAGGAGTGTCCGGAGGTGACCCACATGGCACTGATCGAGAGAGAACACCTGCTGTCCGACCTCGTCGAGACGTACGCGACGGCTGCCGCGGGCCAGGGCCGGGTCGCGCTGGTTGACGGCGGCGTCGCCAGCGGGAAGACCCGACTGGTGAACGCCGTGACCGAGGTGGCCGTCGGCGAGGGCGCGCTGGTGCTGACCGCGGCCTGTTCGGTCGCGGAGAGCATGATCCCCCTGGGGGTGGTGGGACAGCTGTTCCACAGCCTCCGGGCCCAGACCACCTCGACCGGCCACCTGCCGCTGCTGCGGCGCGACACGGGGCCGGCGGGAAACCCGGACGACCCCACCCTGCGGCACGGTGACGCGCAACTGCTGGAGGACGTCTGCCAGGTCCTCCTCGACGTGGCCGCCGACCGGCCCCTGGTGGTGGTCGTCGACGACGTCCAGTTCGCGGACTCCCTGTCGTTGCAGGCGCTGCTCTACCTGCAACGGCGCATCCGTTTCGCGCGGGTGCTGCTCGTGCTGAGCGGATGCGTGGGCGCGCGGCCCGAGGCGGCGGCGTTCCGCGCGGAGCTCACGCGGCAGCCGCACTGCCGTCACCTGCGGCTGCTCCCGCTGTCGCCCGACGGCGTCGGGCGACTGCTCGCCGAGCGGATCCGGCCGGAGGCCGCCCGGCGGCTCGCCGCGTCGGCGCACGCCGTCAGCGGCGGCAACCCGATGCTCGTACACGCGCTGCTCGACGACGCCCTCACCGGCGCCGACGGGGACGTCGCGCCGACGGTGGGCGCGTCGTTCGTCCAGGCCGCGCTCGCCTGCCTGCACCGCAGCGACCCCCGGCTGCTCGACGTCGCCCGCGCCCTCGCGGTCGTCGGCCCGTTCGCGTCCGCCGGGCTCGTCACCGGGCTGGCGGGCCTCTGCGCGGCGACGACCCGGCAGGTGCTCGGCGCGCTCGCCGAGGCGGGCCTCACCGAGGGGCACTCCTACCACCACCCGGCGGTACGCGCGGCGGTGCTCGACGACTGCCCGCCGCAGACGCAGTCGGCACTGCGGTCGCGGGCCGCGCTCCTGCTCCACGAGGACGGCGCGTCCGCCGCCGAGGTGGCCGCGCACCTCGTGGGCGTCGACGGGCCGGCCGGATCCTGGGCCGTGCCGGTGCTGGTCGCGGCGGCCGGGGAGGCCGTCGCCGGCGGCGCCGCACGGCACGCCGTGGACTGCCTGGAACTGGCGCTGCGATCCACCGAGGACGACCGCGAGCGGGCCGCCGTGGAGGCGGCCCTCGTCCGGGTGCACTGGCGCAGCGACCCCGAGGCGGTTCCGCGGCACCTGTCGTCGCTGGCGGCGGCGGCTCGCGCCGGCCTCCTCGACGAGGCCGACACGCTGCTGCTCGCCCGGTCGCTCGCCTGGCAGGGCAGGCACGACGAGGCGGTGGAGGCGCTCGACGGGGTCGGCGACCTCACCACGCACCCGGACCCCGACCTCGGCGCCGACCACCTTGCCACCCGCGAGTGGCTGCGGCACTGCCGCCCGCACGGCGGCGACGGTCCGGGCGACCCCGGGCCGGGCGCGGCGGTCGACCGCGCCGAGGAGGTGCTGCAACGCGCCCGCCCCGGTGACTCCCTCCTGGTGTCGGTGTGGCACGCGCTGCGGGTGCTGATCGGCGCCGACCAGCTCGACCGTGCCGCCGACTGGTGCGAGAAGCTGGCGGAGGAGGCCGAGTCGCACGGGATCACGAGCTGGCGGGCCGTCCTGACCGACGTACGGGCCGCCGTCGCGCTGTGCCGCGGCGACCTCGCCGCCGCCGAGCGGCACGCGCGCGACGCGCTGGCCACGATGCCGCCCGCCGCGTGGGGCGTCGCCGTCGGCTCGCCGCTCGCGCACCTGGTCCTGGCCTGCACGATGACCGGGCAGCTCGCCGAGGCCGAGGCGGCCCTGCGGGAGCCGACGCCGGCCGCGATGCGCCAGAGCCTGTTCTGGCCGCAGTACCTGCGGGCCCGGGGCGTCTACTACGACGCCGTGGACCGGCGGCACGCCGCGCTCGCCGACTTCCAGACCGCCGGCCAGCTCGCCGTCGGCTGGGACGCCGACGATCCGTCCGCGCTGCCGTGGCGGGTCGACCTCGCCCGGCTGTACGTCCGGATGGGCCGGCCCGACCAGGCCCGGAAGCTGGTCACCGAACACCTGGCGCTGCCGGGTGGCGACGCCCCGCGCGCCAAGGGCATGGGGCTGCGGGCGTTGGCGGCGGCGTACGCGCCCAAGCAACGGCAGGTGATGCTGCGCGAGGCGATGGACCTGCTGCACGCCAGCGGGGACCGGCACGAACTCGCGCACGTCTTCGCGGACCTGAGCCAGACCGGGCACGCCCTCGGCGAGTTCGGGCGCGCCAAGATGATGGGCGCGCACGCCCTCCAGCTCGCCGAGGGCTGCCACGCCGAGCTGCTGCGGCGCAAGCTCAAGCCGTCCGACGACACCCTCGAAGCCGGGGTGGCCGGCGCGAAGGACGGGCTCGCCACGCTTACCGACGCCGAGCGCCGAGTCGTGAACCTGGCCGCCCGCGGGCACACCAACCGCGAGATCGGCGACCGGCTGTTCATCACCGTCAGCACCGTCGAGCAGCACCTGACGCGGGCCTACCGGAAGTTGAAGATCAGCACGCGTACGGAGCTGGTGCACATCGACCCGCCGAAGGGCGCGCGCGGCGCGCGTCGCCGGCGCGTCGCCCCGGTCGGCCCGCCCTCGAGCGACAAGGAAACCACGATGCGATCGGACACGACATGACCGTTGCCGAGGACGAACAGGTCGGTAGCCGGGAGCGCACGCTCGCCCGGCAGATACTCGAACTGGTCTTCCGCTTCCGCCGTCTCGAGCACGCCGACGACCCGTGCGGGGCACAGCCGTGCGACGACTGCTTCGCGACCCACGAGGAACGGGTGGGCCGGTACGTACGCAGCGGCGAGCCGCTGCACTTCGTGCTGCCGGCGTTCCCCGCGAAGTCCCGCAACCCGGAGAAGGTGGTCGGGTCGCTGCCCGACCTCGGTGAGCGGATCTCCGTGGAGTTCCTCCAGTCCTTCTGCGAGCAGGTCAGCCACTACCACCCGGCGGGCGCGCGGATCCTCATCTGCTCCGACGGCCACGTCTTCTCCGACCTGCTCGGCATCCCCGACGAGGACGTGACCGCGTACCGCACGGAACTGCAACGCATCATCGACCAGACCGGCGCGTCCTCGGTCTCGATGTACTCGCTCGACGACGCGTTCGGGGCGATGTCCTACGACGAGATGCGCGGGCGGCTCCTCGCCGGGTACGCCACGCCGCTCGCGGACATCCGCGCCGAGGTGCTGACCGACCTGGGCGCCCGGTCGCTGTTCAACGGCATGCACCGGTTCATGCTCGAGGACCAGGGCCCGCTGCACCCCGAGCTGAGCCGGACCAAGCTGCGCGAGCACTGCAAGGAGTTCGCGTACCAGATGATCCGGCGCAGCCGCGCCTGGGGAGACCTGGTCGGCACGAAGTTCCCCGACTCGCTGCGGCTGTCGATCCACCCGCAGCCCCGGCACGCCGAGAAGATCGGGCTGCACCTGATCCGGACCAGGGACAGCTGGCTGACGCCGTGGCACGGCGTCGTCCTCGACGACGGCGTCAACCTCACGCTGGTCAAGCGCAGCCAGGCCGAGCGGGACCGGGCCTCGCTGGTCTGGCGCAACGGCCGGCCGAGCCACTACGTCAACCCCCACTTCCGGTAGGAGGAGATCGCCTCATGACCACGGCAGACGAGCTGCGGGTGCAGCGGACGCCGCTGGCGCCGTTCGGCACGCTGGTGACGGCGGAGCACGACGGCGCCGACCTGCGGGACATCGCGCCCGCGACGCTGGAGCGCTGGACGATCGAGTCCAAGGTGGTCGTGCTGCGCGGCTTCCCCCTGCTCGACACCGAGGACCTCGTCGCCTACTGCGAGAGCTGGGGCGAGGTGCTGACCTGGGACTTCGGCGCCGTCCTGGACCTGGTGGTCCAGGAGGACCCGAAGAACTACCTGTTCAGCCGTACGGACGTGCCGTTCCACTGGGACGGCGCGTTCGCGCGGGCCGCGCCGCGGTTCTTCCTCTTCCAGTGCCTCGAGGCGCCGGTGCCCGGCGGCGGCGGCGAGACGGTGTTCTCCGACAGCACCGACGTGATCCGGCGCGCCTCGCCGGAGCTGGTGCGCGAGTGGGCGGCGACGGAGGTCAGCTACCGCACGGAGAAGCTCGGCTACTACGGCGGCGAGACCGTGTCGCCGCTGCTCACCACGCACTCGGAGACCGGCGAGACGATCATGCGGTACGGCGAGCCGCTCGACCCGGAGCGCTACCGCAACCCGGTGTGGGTGACCATCGGCGGCAGGTCGGCGGAGGAGGCCGAGCCGTTCATGGCCGACCTGCGCGACCGGCTGCACCACCCGGACGTCTGCTACCACCACGAGTGGGTCGACGGCGACATCGTGGTCGTCGACAACCAGGCGCTGCTGCACGGTCGCAACGCCTTCCGCGGCAACTCCTCCCGGCACCTCCAGCGGATCCAGATCCTCTGACCCCCGTCAGGGGCGCTCGCGGGTGCCACCGAAGGTCCTCAACCCCGAAGGAAGACACCATGACCGTCGAAGAGGCGCGCGCGGGCGCGTCCACACCGGCGCCGGCCACCGCGCGGCGCCCGATCTACCACTCCATCCGCATCCGCCGGGTCGAGTTCCTGCCCGTGATGCTGGCCATCTACGCGATCCCGTCGCTGCTGTCGGTCGACGACCTGAGCACCCTGGCCTCGGTCCACTTCGCGCTGGTGATCGTGATGGCGCTGTCCATCATGCACTTCATCGACATGACCAACGCGTACGCCGACCGCGACGTCGACGCCGTGTACAAGACGTGGCTGTCCCAGGCGGTGTACGGGCTGGGACTGCGCAACGTGCGGTGGCAGATCGCCGCCACCGGCGCGGGTGTGCTGGCCCTCGCGACCTACTTCACCTTCCGCACCGGGCACTGGGACATCCTGCCCCTGGTCGCGTTCACCCTCTGGATCGGCGCCCAGTACTCCATCCCGCCGGTCCACCTGAAGAGCTCCGGCGTGGGGCAGATCCCCGGCCTCGCCGCCGTGCTGATCTGGCTGCCGATGCTCGTCGTCGTCCGGTCCGTGCCCGGTGAGCTGTCGTGGCCGCTGCTGGCCGTGATCATCGGCTTCGGGCTGAACCAGGTCGGCATCGTCATGGTCAACACGGCCGAGGACTGGCCGGAGGACGCGGCGTTCAACATCCGCACGTGCGTACGCGCGCTGGGGCTGACCCGCGCGATGGCCGTCGCGAGCGGGCTGATCGCGGTCGGCGGCTCCACGGTGTGCGTGTCGGTGCTCGCCATCGGCGGCTTCACCTGGGGTGCCGTGCCGATGATCGCCGCCATCGCGTTCGCGCTGGTGCACGTGTCGGGCACCTGGCGCGGCGTGCGCGGCAAGCCCCTCACGGACGCGCTGGCGTTCCTGCGGCCCCGGGCGAAGCTGGTGCCGTTGCAGGTGGCGAGCACCGGCTGGGGAACCGTGATCGCCGCCGCCTTCGCACAGGCGAGCTGAGTCCCGGTGGGGAGGGACACCATGGCGCAGGTCGTGCTGCTCGACGAGGAGGGACGGCCGGTGGGCGTCACCGAGGGCGCGACGGTGCACCACCTGCGTACGCCGTTGCACCTGGCGTTCTCCTGTTACGTCTTCACCAGCGACGCGAAGCTGCTGCTCACCATGCGCAGCGACCGGACGCGCACCTGGCCGGGGATCTGGACGAACTCGTGCTACGGGCACCCCGTGCCGGGGGAACCGGTCCCCGCGGCGGTGACCCGCACCGTACGCGCCGAGCTCGGCCTGGCCGCGCCCGCGCCGGAGCTGGTCCTGCCCGCCTTCCGGTACCGCGCCACGATGGACAACGGCGTGGCCGAGAACGCCGTCTCCCCGGTGTTCCGGGTGGTGACCGACGACCGCCCGACCCCCGACCCGGCCGCCATCGGCGACTTCGAGTGGGTCGCCTGGGCGGACTTCGTGTACGCGGTGGGCACCGGCGACATCTCCGTGTCGCCGTGGTGTCGCCTCCAGGTCGCCGAGCTCGTCACCCTCGGCGACGATCCGACCCGGTGGCCCACGGCCGACGAGTGCCTCCTGCCCGGCGGGACGCTGACGGCCACCGGCTGAGCGGCGTGCGGCGGACCGTGCCCACCGGCGGGGTGGGCGCGGTCCGCCGTCCGTTGCGGCGGGTGCTGCCGTCGGGGCCCGGTCACGACCCGGCCCGGACGCTGGCCTGCACGGTGAACGTGCCGTCCCCTCGCCAGGTGCGCAGCGTGCCGCCCGCGTCGCGCAGCCGGTCGGCCAGCCCCGGCAGCCCGCTGCCGTCGAGGTCCGGCGCCCCGTCGCCGGCCCCGTCGTTGACCACCGTCAGCCGCGCCCCGGACGCCTCGCCGGCAATCTCGATCGTGCACCACCGCGCCTCGCCGTGCCGCAGCACGTGGGCGCCGGCCTCGCGCAGCACGGACACCAGCGGCCCGGTGAGCGCGGGCGGCAGGTCGCGCTCCGGCTGCGTCACGGAGCACCGCACGCCGGCGTTGCGCAGCACCCGTGCCACCGTCTGCGCCTGCTCGCGCAGGCCGACGCTGCGGTAGCCGTGCACGGCCTCGCGCATCCGGGCCGACGCGGCAGCCGCGAGCGCCCGCATCTCGGCGGCCTCCTGCCTGGTCCGCTCCCCGTCGACCATTGCCAGCCGCGACGCCAGCTCCGCCTTGAGGACGAGCGCCGACAGCTCGTTCGCGAGCAGGGCGTAGACGTCCCGGGCGCACCGCAGTCGCTCCTCGGCCGCCGCCAGGCGGGCCAGCGCGTCGTGCCCCTCCCGGGCCTGCGCCCGGAACGTCCAGAACCACAGGTGCAGCACGTTCCACGTCGCCACCGTCAGCCCGAGCACCACCGTGACGGTCACCGCGTCGCGCACGGGACCGCCGAGCCACCAGGCCGTCGCCGCGGCCACCAGCACCGTCCCGGCCATCAGGGTCACCGCGCACCGGACCGGCAGCAGCAGCGGCGCGGCCCCGACGAGCGCGGCCCCCACGAACGCCCAGGCCCGCCCCGGGGTGCCGCCGACCGGCCCGACGAGCGGGACGGACAGCACGGCGGCCGTGGCGCAGCCGGCGACCAGCCACCGGCCGGTCGTCGTCGCCCGCCACGGCATGACCGACCGGTGCAGCGCCGCGGCCAGCGCCAGGACCAGGAGCAGCGACCCCACCGCGCCGAGCACGATCCCGCGCGGGTCGGGCTCGCGACGCAGCTCCAGGGCGGCGAGCAGTACGCAGGCGGCCACGCCACTCGCGGCGCCCGCCAGGATGCACAGCCTCGCCCGCCGCATGCCCGGGGTGGACAGGGCGTCAGCCGGCGCGGCGGGGGGCCCCGTCAGGCCGGTGGGCCGGCTCCCGGTGACCATCAACGCCACGGCTCCCGGCGGACGTGGCGCGTGCCGGGCCCCGGCACGCCCGGACGCGCCGACCCGGGCAGCGGCGCGCTCGGTGTCGTCGCCTGCCGAATCACGGTCACCACGGAATGCATGGTATCGGTTACGGTCGGTTCGTGCCGACGCGGATCCGTCCCTGCCGTCGCGTCCCGGGGCCGCCACCCGCCGGGCTCGCCCGTGCGGTGGGTGGTCTCGAGGAGCTGCGCTGTCATCGGAGGGCCTCCGTCCGGTCCTGGTCGCGTGGGCGCCGGCGGGCGCCGGTCCGCCCCGCGGGTCGCCGGCCGAGCCGCGGGCGTCGCCACGCGCTCGGTCGTGCCGTCAGCATGGCGGCGGGGACGCGCCGGATCCCATCCCCGCGTGTCACGTACGACCCGGGAGAACTGCACGGGTGAACCGTGCGCCGGTGTGTCGTCAGCGGGTTCCCGGGCGGCCCGGAAATTGTGCGTTCCATCGCCCTGAAATTGTTACCGCCATCGCTCGGTAATTTGCGCTTCGAGTCGTGTCGACAGATGGCGGACGTGATTGCGGCCGATGGTTCGACTCGGCTAATTTGCAGACACGAAATGCCTCTCCTCTCTGGAGGCTGCTGTGTCCTCATCCGTCGGAATTCTGGGCACCGGATCCTGGGTGCCCACGCGAGCATTGCCGAACGAGGAAATCGCGCGTCGCGTACCGGGCGCCAGCCCGGAATGGATCGTACGCAAGACCGCCATTCGTTCGCGCCGTTTCGCGGCGGCGGAGGAGGCCACGTCGGACCTGGCCGTGCGGGCCGCGTCCCGCGCCCTGCGGGACGCGGGCATCGGCGCCGACCGCGTCGACTACCTCATCGTGTCGACGTCGACCCCGGACCACCCGCAGCCGCCGACGGCCTGCCTGGTGCAGGACCGTCTCGGCGCGTACGGGGCCGCGTGCTTCGACGTCAACGCGGTGTGCGCGGGATTCGTGCACGCCCTGGTGCTGGCGCAGTCGCTGGTGGCGGACCGGCCCGGCACCCACGCGCTCGTGGTCGGCGCCGACGTGTACTCGCGCATCCTCGACTTCGACGACCGGCGCACGGCCGTGCTGTTCGGCGACGGCGCCGGCGCGGCCGTCGTGGGGACGACGGCACCGGGGCGCGGTGTCGTCGAGTACGAGCTGGCCAGCCGGGGCGACGCCAGCGGCCTGATCGGGGTGGCGGCGGGCGGCAGCAGGCTGCCGGCGTCCGCGACGACGGTGGCGGACGGCGGCCACTTCTTCCGCATGCACGGCCGCGGCGTCACCGAGCTCGTCCTCCAGGACGTCCCGCCGTTCGTGGACAAGCTGCTGGCCAGGGCGGGCGTCGGCGCGGCGGACGTCGCGCACGTGGTGCCGCACCAGCCCAACGGCCTGCTCCTCGACGAGCTGGTACGCGCGTGCGGGCTGACCGCCGCGCACACGCACCGCACGGTGGAGGAGTACGCGAACGTCGGCAGCGCCTCGGTGCCGCTCACCCTCGACCACGCCAACCGGGCCGGGCTGCTCCGCGACGGCGACCTCGTCCTCCTGCTGGCGTTCGGCGGGGGGATGTCGCTCGGGGCGTGCCTGCTGCGGTGGGGCCGGACATCCGGCCCGGACCCCGGTGGGGACCGGTGAGCCCACCGGCCGACCACCGCACCCCTGAAACCCTGCCCGCTTCCCCGCCAACCCTGTCGAAACAGGACGGTTATTCATGAAGACCTTGACGAAGCTCGGCGCGTTCGCGCTCGCCCTGGTGTTGGTGCTGGGTAGCGCCTACACCGTCGGCCGCGTGGTCGGGCCGCCGCCGACCGCCGCTCCCGCGGCCGCACCCGCCGCCAAGCCGGCCGCCGTGGCCGAGGAGTCCTCGTACGGCCTGACCATCAACCACGAGAGCATGAACCTGAAGGTGATCACGGACAACGTCCGGGCGGGCACGAAGCAGACCTTCGCCTTCCAGATCCTGCAGCACGACGGCACGCCGCTGGTGAAGTACAAGCCGCAGCACGAGAAGCTGATGCACCTGATCGTGGCGCGGCGCGACCTGTCGAACTTCCAGCACGTCCACCCGAACCTCGGCTCGGACGGCGTGTGGCGGGTGCCGCTGACCTTCGCGGCGGCGGGCGAGTACCGCGTCTTCGCCGACTACATGCCGCTGTGGGGCATCCACGGCGAGACGCTCGGGGCGGACGTGTCGGTGTCGGGCGACTACCGGCCGGAGGCGCTGCCCGCGCCGTCGACCACCTCGACGGTCGACGGCTACACGGTGACCCTCGGCGGCGAGCTGACGCCCGGCAAGAGCGGCAAGCTGACCCTCAGCGTCGCGAAGGACGGCAAGCCGGTCACCGACCTGGAGCCGTACCTCGGCGCCTTCGGGCACCTGGTCGCGCTGCGCGACGGCGACATGGCGTACCTGCACGTCCACCCCGACGGCACGCCGGGCGACGGGCAGACCGCGCCCGGTCCGGACGTCCTGTTCCACGCCACCGCGCCGAGCTTCGGCGACTACCGGCTGTTCCTGGACTTCCAGCACCAGGGCGTCGTGCGCACGGCCTCGTTCACCCTGCGCGTGAAGGGCCCCAACCCGCCGCCGCACGGCCTGAGCGAGGAGGCCTTCGCGGCGGCCAAGGCCCGCAACGAGGAGGCCGTGCGCAACGGCGGAGCCGCTGTCCCGGCCGACACGACCGGCGGCGGCACGGAGGGGGGCACCGAGCATGGCCACGGCTGAGAACCACCTGGAACTGCTGATCGGTGGCATGACGTGCGCGGCCTGCGCCGCGCGCATCGAGAAGCGCCTCAACGACATCGACGGGGTGGAGGCGACCGTCAACTACGCCACCGAGAAGGCGAAGGTGCTCCTCCCGCCCGGGCTCACGCCGGCGCGGGTGATCGCCGCCGTCGAGGAGATCGGCTTCACGGCCCGGCCGGTGCAGCCGCGCGTGGCCAGGGCGGAGAACCACCTGGAACTGTTGATCGGTGGCATGACGTGCGCGGCCTGTGCGGCGCGTATCGAGAAGCGCCTCAACGACATCGACGGGGTGGAGGCGACCGTCAACTACGCCACCGAGAAGGCGAAGGTGCTCCTCGCGCCCCAGGTCTCGCGGGAGACGGTGATCGCCGCCGTCGAGGAGATCGGCTTCACGGCCCGGCCGGTGCTGCCGCCCGCGGCGCCGGCGGCGGACGTCCCGGATCCGGCGGCCGCGGAGGAGGCCGAGCACGACCGTGAGCTGCGGGCGGCCCGCCACCGCCTCTGGGTCGTCGCCGTGCTGGCGGTGCCGGTCATCGCGATGTCGATGTTCTCCCAGCTCCAGTTCGAGTACTGGCAGTGGGCCTGCCTCACGTTGAGCGCGCCGGTCGTGGTGTGGGGGGCGTGGCCGTTCCACCGGGCCGCCTTCGCCAACCTCCGGCACGCCGCCGCCTCGATGGACACGCTGGTCTCGGTGGGCACGCTCGCCGCGTTCGTGTGGTCGCTGTACACGCTGTTCCTCGGCACCGCCGGCGTGCCCGGCATGCGGCACCCGTTCCGGATCACCCTGGAGCGGACGCCCGGCGAGGGCAACATGTACCTGGAGGTCGCCGCGGGCGTGACCCTGTTCATCCTCTGCGGCCGATACTTCGAGGCCCGCGCGAAGCGCCGCTCCGGCGCCGCGCTGCGCGCGCTGCTGTCGCTGGGCGCCAAGGACGTGACGGTGCTGCGCGACGGCGCCGAGGCGATCGTGCCGATCTCGGCGCTCGCCGTCGGCGACCGGTTCCTCGTGCGGCCCGGCGAGAAGGTGGCGACCGACGGCGTCGTGGAGGAGGGCTCCTCGGCGGTCGACGCGAGCATGCTCACCGGCGAGTCCGTGCCCGTCGAGGTGGGACCGGGTGACGAGGTCGTCGGCGCGACGGTGAACGCCGGCGGGCGGCTCGTCGTCCGCGCCACGAAGGTGGGCGGCGAGACGCAGCTCGCGCAGATGGCCAGGCTCGTGGAGGACGCGCAGACCGGCAAGGCCGCCGTCCAGCGGCTCGCGGACCAGGTGTCGGCGGTGTTCGTGCCCGGGGTGATCGCGCTGTCGCTCGCCACGCTGGGCTACTGGCTCGGCTCCGGCCAGCCGGCGGCGGCCGCGTTCACCGCTGCCGTGGCCGTACTGATCATCGCCTGCCCGTGCGCGCTGGGACTGGCGACGCCGACCGCGCTGCTGGTCGGCACCGGCCGGGGCGCCCAGCTCGGCATCCTCATCAAGGGCCCGCAGGTGTTGGAGTCCACGCGGACCGTCGACACCGTCGTGCTCGACAAGACCGGCACGGTGACCACCGGCGAGATGTCCGTCGTGGAGGTCGTGCCCGTCGACGGGGAGGACGACGTCCAGCTGCTGCGGCTCGCCGGCGCACTGGAGAGCGCGTCGGAGCACCCCATCGCCCGGGCCGTCGTCGCGGGAGCCAGGGACCGGTGCGGCGAACTGCCCCCGGTCACGGACTTCGCCAGCGAGGCCGGCGTCGGCGTGCGCGGCACCGTCGACGGGCACGAGGTCGTCGTCGGCCGGGCGTCGCTGCTGGGCGCGTGGGCGACCGACCTGCCCCCGGAGCTGGTCGCCGCCAGGGCGACGGCCGACGCGGCGGGCCGTACGTCGGTCATGGTCGGCTGGGACGGCGCCCTGCGGGGGATGCTCGTCGTGTCCGACCGGGTGAAGTCCACAAGCGCGGCGGCGGTGGCGCAGTTCAAGCGGCTCGGGCTGCACCCGATCCTGCTGACCGGCGACAACGCCGCGGTGGCGGCGGCGATCGCGGCGGAGGTGGGGATCGACGACGTGGTCGCCGAGGTCCTCCCCGCCGGGAAGGTCGATCTGGTCAAGCGGCTCCAGGCCGACGGCAAGGTCGTCGCGATGGTCGGCGACGGCGTCAACGACGCCGCCGCCCTCGCGCAGGCCGACCTGGGCATCGCGATGGGCACCGGCAGCGACGTGGCGATCGAGTCCGGCGACCTGACGGTGGTCCGCGGCGACCTGCGGGTGGTCGCGGACGCCATCCGGCTGTCGCGCCGCACCCTCGGCACGATCAAGGGCAACCTGTTCTGGGCCTTCGCGTACAACGTCGCGGCCATCCCGCTCGCGGCGAGCGGGCTGCTCAATCCGATGCTGGCGGGTCTGATCATGGCCGGCAGTTCGGTGTTCGTGGTGTCGAACAGCCTGCGGCTGCGGCGGTTCAAGGCGCTCGCCGGCAACGAACTCCCGGACCGGGCCGACACGACGGAGGCGTCGCGCGCCCCGATGGTCACCGCCTCCTGACGCGTCGAGCGCGCACGTCCCGTACGGAAAGAAACGGAGCCGCACCATGGCCGAGCCGAGCCGGCTCGCGGAGGATCCTCAGCTCCTGCTGCTGCACGCGGCCGGTCTCGGCCGGGCGAGCTGGGACGCCGTCGTCGAACGCATCCCGGGCTTCGCCCGGACCCTCGCGATCGATCTGCCCGGTCATGGCAGCGTGCCGGGGCTCGCGTACGACCGGGACGTCGTGCCGAGGCTCGCCGAGTACGTCGCGGAGCGGATCGCCGCGCTGGGGCTGCGCAGGCCGCACGTGGTCGGGCACTCGCTCGGCGGGGTGATCGCGCTCGAACTGGCGCGTCGGGTGCCCGTCGCGGCGGTGACCGCCCTGTGCAGCATCGGGTTCCGGGCGGTCTGCCACGCCTCGATGTGCGTGGTGCGGACCCACGCGATCCTGCGGATGACCGCCGCGGTGGGGCCGAGGACGCGGGGGCGGCTGCTCAACCGGGGGGTGGTCCGCAGGATGGTCATGGGCAGCGTGTCGGCCCGGCCCGCCGCCCTCCGGCCGGACGTGGCCGCCGCCGACGTGAACTCGATGATCACCAGCGACCTGTCCGCCCTGAGCCGGTACGCGGGGCTCTACTCGTTCCGCGCCGACGCCACCGACACGACGCCGGTGAACCTCGTCTGGGCCGACCAGGACCGCGTGGTCCCGCTGCGCGACGCGCTGCGGGCCCGGCGGGTGCTCCCGAGGGCGCAGCACTACGTCATTCCCGGCAGCGGTCACTTCGTCGTACGCGACGACCCGCACAGCGCCGCTGCCGTCATCCACGCCTGTCACGCCCAGGTGCTGTGGGAGAGGCAGGCCGAGACTCGCAGAGGAGTTCGCGGAAATGTGAACCCACAGCGCGGTAATTGAGCAGGCAATTCGGCCCCGCACATCTGTCGGGGCGGGAACTGTTGACCGACCGGACGCGACTACTGAGGTACGCGGAGCCCGGGACCACCGCTCAGAGGAGTGCGAATGAAAATCACCCCGCAGGCTGGAAAGAAGTTCGGCGTGATCGTGGAGGGTTTCGACGCGGAAACCGCCTCGCCGGAGGACATCGTCGAGCTGAAGAAGGCCATCTACTCGAACAAGATCGTCGTGCTGAAGAACCAGGACCTGTCGCCGCGGCAGTTCCTGGCGCTCGGCCAGCGGCTGGGCCGGGTCGCGGAGTACTACGAGCCGGTCTACCACCACCCCGAGGTGAAGGAGGTGTTCGTCTCCTCCAACGTCAAGGAGGAGGACGGCCGCCAGATCGGGGTGCCGAAGACCGGCAAGTTCTGGCACTCGGACTACCAGTTCATGCCGCGTCCGTTCGACATCACCATGATCTACCCGCAGGTCGTGCCGTCGAAGAACCGGGGCACCTACTTCATCAACCTGGCGACCGCCTACGAGCAGCTCTCCGAGGAGCTGAAGCTGGCCGTCAAGGACAAGACGGCGACGCACAGCGTGCTGCGGTACTTCAAGATCCGGCCGACCGACGTCTACCGGCCGATCTCGGAGATCATCGACGAGGTCAACGCGAAGACCCCGCCGGTGACGAGCCCGCTCGCGTTCCCGCACCCGCACACGGACGAGACCCTGCTCTACCTGAGCGAGGGCTTCACGCTGTCGGTGCAGGACGCGGACGGCAACGACCGGCCGGAACTGCTGGCCGAGCTGCTCACGGCCACCGGCCAGCTCGACCGCACCTACGAGCACGAGAACATCCACCTCCAGACGTTCGAGAAGGGCGACATGCTCCTCTGGGACAACCAGAGCCTGGTCCACCGGGCGCTGCACACCGCGACGCCGGAGCCGGCCGTGTCCTACCGCGTCACCGTCTACGACGACGTGGACGCCGCCTAGTCCCGCACGGACGTTCGATCCGCGGTGGGATCCGACGGCGTCGACCGTCGGATCCCACCGGTGTCCACATCGCACGAGGTCGAGAGGCATGACGTGGCAGGTCAGTTGACGGCGGCGACGATCAGGGCGGACGTCGCCGAGATGCTCCACCGTCGCCCGGACGAGAGTTTCGACGCGGAGGATCTGTTCGACTGCGGCCTGGACTCGGTGCGGCTGATGACGCTCATCGAGCGGTGGCGCGACGCCGGCGCCGAGGTCAGCTTCGTCGATCTGGCCGAGCGGCCGACGGTGGAGCACTGGGTGAAGCTGCTGGTGGGCGGCGATGGCTGAGCCGCTGCCGCTGGGCGCCGCCCAGGAGGGCATCTGGACCGGTCAGCAGTTCGACCCGGACAGCCCCGCCTTCAACACCGCCGAGTACGTGGAGATCCGCGGCCCGGTCGACGTGCGGCTGCTGGAGGCGGCCGTGCGCGGGGCCGTCGGCGAGGCCGAGGCACTGAACGTGGTGTTCGAGGAGGACGCCGACGGGCGCCCGTGGCAACGCCCCCGCGACGACGGGTCGTGGCCGCTGCACACCATCGACACCAGCGCCGAGGCGGACCCGCTCGCCGCCGCGACGGCCTGGATGCGCGCGGACCTCGACACCCCCGTCGACCTGCGCAAGGACCCGCTGTTCCGGCAGGCGTTCGTCCGGCTCGGCCCGGACCACCTCCTGTGGTACCAGCGGGTGCACCACATCGCCCTGGACGGGTACGGGCTGTCCCTGGTCGCCCGCCGGGTCGCCGAGCTCTACACCGCCCTCGTCGAGGGGCGTGAACGCCCGCCCCGGACGTTCGGGTCGCTGGCCGCCGTGGTCGACGAGGACCGGGCCTACGCCGCCTCGGACAGGTACGCCGCCGCCCGCGAGCACTGGACGTCCCGGGCGCAGGGCAGGCCGGCGCCGGTGGTGCTCGCCCGCCGCACGGGGAAGCTGGCGCGGACGGTGCTGCGCGCCACCGCGGACCTCGACGCCGCCGGCATCGACGCGTTGAAGGCGGTCGCGAAGGCCACCGGAACGACGTGGAGCGAGACCGTCATCGCGGCCTTCGCGGCGTACCTGCACCGGATGACCGGCGCGGACGAGCTGACGCTCGCGCTGCCGGTCATGTCGCGGCTCGGCTCGGTGTCGCTGCGGGTGCCGTGCATGGTCACCAACGTCGTGCCGCTGTGGGTCCGCGTCGAGCCCACCGCCACGCTGGCGGGCCTCACCGCGCAGGTCGCGGCGGAGCTGCGGGCCGGGCGCCCGCACCTGCGCTACCGCTACGAGCAACTGCGCCGCGACCTGCGGATGGTCGCCAGCGAGCGCAAGCTGTTCGGCCCGTCGGTCAACATCATGCCGTTCGACTACGGCCTGCGCTTCGCCGGGCACCGGGGCGTCGTGCACAACGTCAGCGCCGGGCTCGTCGAGGACCTGGTGGTCCACGTGTACGACCGGGCGGACGGCAGCGGACTGCGGATCGTCCTCGACGCCAACCCGAACTGCTACGACGACGAGGAGCTCACCGGTCACCTGACCCGGTTCCTGGCCTTCCTGCGCCGCGTGACCGACGCCGCCGACACTCCTGTCGCCGACGTCGACCTGCTCCTCGACGGCGAGCGCCGGCTCCTCCTGGAGGAGTGGAACGACACGGCCCGGCCCCTGCCGGCGGTGACCGTACCCGCGCTGTTCGCGGCACAGGCCGCCGCGACGCCGGACCGTACGGCGCTGGTGGCCGGCGACGCCACGCTGACCTTCGCCGAACTCGACCGCCGCGCCGACCGCCTCGCCCACCTGCTCGTTGCCCGGGGGGCCGGCCCCGACCGGCACGTGGGGCTCCTGCTGCCCCGCACCTCCGAGGCGATCGTGGCGCTGCTCGCCGTGCTCAAGGCCGGCGCCGCGTACGTGCCCGTCGACCCGGACCTGCCCGCCCGGCGGGTCGCGGCGATGCTCGCCGACAGCGCACCGGTCGTGCTGCTCGCCACCGAGGCGCTGTGGGCCGGGCACCGGCAGTCGGAGGTACCGGTCCTGCTCGTGGACGCCCCCGCGACCGTCGCGGAGCTGGCCGGGGCGCCCGACGCGCCCGTACCGGACACCGGCCTCGCGCCGGAGCACGCGGCCTGCCTCATCTACACGTCCGGCTCCACCGGCGTGCCGAAGGGCGTCGTCGTCGAGCACCGTGGTCTGGTCAACCTCTTCCACCACCACCGCGACACGATGATCCGGCCGGCGGCCGCCGGCCGGGTGTGCCGGGCCGCGCTGTCCGCGTCGCTGTCGTTCGACACGTCGTGGGAGGGCCTGCTGTGGCTGCTCGACGGCCACGAGCTGCACTTCGTCGACGACGACCGGCGCCGGGACCCCGCCGCGATGCTCGACTACGTCGACCGGCACCAGATCGACTTCATGGACATCACCCCCACGTACGCCGAGGAGCTGGTGGCGAACGGCTTCCTCGACGCCGGCCGGCACCGGCCCGCCGTGCTCGCGCTCGGCGGCGAGGCCACCGGCCCGGCGCTCTGGACGGCCCTGCGCGACGCCGGCACGACCGTCTACAACCTGTACGGCCCCACCGAGTGCACCGTCGACACCCTCTGGTGCCGGCTCTCCGAGAGCGCCGAGCCGATCGTGGGCAGGCCGCTGACCAACACCAGGGCGTACGTGCTGGACCCGGCGCGCGGGCTCGTGCCGCCCGGCACGGTGGGCGAGCTGTACTTCGCCGGGGCGCCGGTCGCCCGCGGCTACCACGACCGTCCGGAGCAGACCGCGGAGCGGTTCGTGACGGATCCCTTCGGGCCCCCGGGCAGCCGGATGTACCGCACCGGCGACCTCGCCCGCTGGCGGCGCGACGGCACCCTGGAGTTCCTCGGCCGCGCGGACGACCAGGTCAAGATCCGGGGCTTCCGCATCGAGCCGGGGGAGATCGAGGCGGTCCTGCTGGCCCACCCCGCGGTCGCCCAGGCGGCGGTGGTGCCCCGCGAGGACGCGCCCGGTCAGGTGCGGCTCGTCGGCTACGTCGTGCCGGTGGGCGACGCCGCGCCGGAGCCCGCCGCGCTGCGGCAGTTCGTGGCGGAGCGGCTGCCCGACTACATGGTGCCGCCCGCGTTCGTCGCGCTGGAGGCGATCCCGCGTACCACGAACGGCAAGCTCGACCGCGCGGCGCTGCCCGCGCCGGACCTGGCCGCGACGGTCGGCGGCCGCGCGCCCCGCGACCACCGCGAGGCGGTGCTGTGCGGTCTCTTCGCCGACCTGCTCGGCCTGCCGGAGGTCGGCATCGACGACGACTTCTTCTCGCTCGGCGGGCACTCCCTGCTCGTCGCCCGGCTGATGGGCCGGGTACGCGCCGAGTTCGGCGTGGAGATCAGCATCCGGACGGTGTTCGAGGCGCCGACCGTCGCGAAGCTCGCGCCGGCGCTCGCCACGGACACCGGCGGCGGCTCGACGGAGGTGCTGCTCCCGCTGCGGACGCGGGGGAGCGGGCCGCCGCTGTTCTGCGTCGCGCCGGCGACCGGGCTGGCGTGGTCGTACGCCGCGCTGCTGGCGAGCCTGCCCGACCGCCCGGTGTACGGACTCCAGTCGGTCACCGCCGCCGGGTGCGCGAGCGTCGCCGACCTGGCCGCCGACCACGTGCGCCGCATCCGTGAGATCCAGCCCGCCGGGCCCTACCACCTGCTCGGCGCCTCGTTCGGCGGCCTGGTGGCCCACGAGATGGCCACGCAGCTCGCGGAGGCCGGCGAGGCGGTGGCCCTGCTCGCGCTGCTCGACTCGTATCCGGTGCCGGCCGCCTGGCGGGACCTGCCGCCGCCCGCCGAGCACGCCGCGGCCGCCGCAGTGCTCGGCCAGGCCGTGCTCGGCGGCCTCGACGAGACGCAGCGTCGCCTCGCGTACGACGCCTTCGCGCGCAACTCGCGGCTCGCCGCCGGCTGGACGCCCCGGCGCCTCGGCGGCGACGTGCTGGTCATCGAGGCGACCGACGGCAAGACACCGGACTGGCCCGGCCCGCGGAGCTGGGAGCCACACGTCGACGGGCGCATCGACGTGCACCGGCTGGACTGCACCCACGACGGCATGCTCGCCGCCGGTCCCCTGGCGCGGGTCGGCGCCGTACTCGCACCTGTCGGCGACCTTCGGAGGGCAACATGAGCGAACGGCGTGAGTGGCTCGGACTCGGCGCGGTTCTCGCCGCGACGTTCATGACCCAGGTGGACGGCTTCGTCGTCAACGTGGCCAGCCCGTCCATCCAGCGCGACCTCGACGCGGGCTTCGACCAGATCCAGTTCGTCGGCGCCGCGTACGTGATCGCCTTCGGGGCCCTGATGGTCACCGGCGCGCGGCTCGGCGACCGGATGGGCCACCGCACGGTGTTCCTCTGGGGCGTCGCCGGCTTCACGGTGACCTCGTTGCTGTGCGGCATCGCGCCGGACGCCGACCTGCTCATCGTGGCCCGCTTCCTGCAGGGCGCCACGGCGGCGTTCATGGCACCCCAGGTGCTCGCGATCATCCGGGCCACGATGCAGGACCCGGACCGGCTGGCGAGGGCCATCAGCGTCTACGGCGTGGTCATCGGCCTGGGCGTGATCAGCGGCATCGCGGGCGGCGGTCTCATCGTCGAGGCCGACCTCTTCGGCCTCGGCTGGCGGCCGGCGCTGCTCATCAACGTGCCCGTCGGGATCGCGATCCTGGCGCTGGGCGGGATCCTTCCGCGTACCGTGCCGAAGGCGCCGCACCGCCTCGACCTCGCGGGCGCGGCGCTCACCATCGTGGCGGCCCCCGCCCTGCTCGTGCCCCTGGTCTTCGGGACGGACGGCTCGCCGTGGCTGTGGCTCGGCGTGCCGCTCGCCCTCGTCCTGGCCGTCGTGCTGGTGCGCCAGCAGCGGCGCCTGCACCGCGAGGGCGGCGAGCCGCTGTTCCCGCCGCGGGTCGTCACCGCCCCCGGGATGCGGCTGTCCCTGCTGACGGTGCTGGCGCTGTTCGCCACGAACTCGGGGCTCTTCCTCGTGTTCACCTACTACCTGCAGACGGGGCTGCGCTTCACGCCGCTCACGGCGGCGCTGATGTTCGTACCGCTCGGGATCGGCTTCTCGCTGGGCTCCGCGGCGAGCCGCCGGGTGGCACGCCTGGTCTCGGCGCCGACCCCGGCCGTGGGCTGCGGCCTGCTCGCCGCCGTCCTGCTGGCCAGCGCGGCCGTCGTCCAGGCGCCCGAGTCCGCGCAGGCGCCCATGCTCGTCGCGGTGGTCACGCTGGCCGGCTTCGGGCAGGGCCTGGTCGTCTCACCCCTGGTGGCCGGGATCCTCGGCCGGGTCAGGCCCGCCGAGGCGGGCGCGGCGTCCGGCATGGCGACCACCGTGACGCAGTTCGGCCTGGCGCTCGGGGTCGCGGTCGCGGGGGTCTGCTACCGCACCGTGCTCGGCGCGACGCCCGGCGACCCCGACGTGCCCTTCGCCGACCACGCGACGGCCTTCGCGGTCACCGCGCTCCTGCTCGCGGCCTCCGCGATCTGCGCCGGCCTGGTCAGTGTCCGTCTGCACCACCTGCCCAAGCCCGCGGCCGCGGCAGCGGAACCGGAAGAGGCGGCGGCGCCGTCGCCCGTCGCCACGTCAACTGCTCGGAGGACCGGATGAAACTCAAGCGACTCCCCCTCGCGGCGGCCATCGCCGCCCTGCTTCTCACGACGGCCTGCTCGACGGCCAAGAGCGAGGCCGGCCAGTCGGACGACCCGCCGAAGGCGGGCTACCCGGTGACGATCACCAACTGCGGCAAGAAGTACACCTACCAGCAGGCGCCGAGCCGCGTGGTCGTGATGAACGGCGGGTCGGTCGCGGAGGTCTCCGCGCTGCTGGAGCTCGGCGTCGCCGACCGGATCGTCGCCAACGCGCAGTCCTACGGCGCCTCCGAGGTCGACGGCCGGGTCGACGCGATCAAGAAGCTGCCGACGGGCAACATCAAGCTCAACGACATGTCGGACATCCCGCGCGAGGCCATGATCGGGCTGACGCCCGACTTCGTGATCTCCACGTACGACGGCGGCTTCCGCGCCGAGGCGGGCTTCGCCACCCGCGACGACCTCGCGGCCGTCGGGGCCAACACGTACGCCCCGAAGAGCTCGTGCGGCGAGGTCGGCACGGTCTCCGGCACGCCGACCGTCGAGGACAGCTACGCGCTGCTGCGCGACCTCGGGGCCATCTTCGGGGTGTCCGAGCGCGCCGAGAAGATCATCGCCGACTCGAAGGCGCGCATCGCCGAGGTCGGGACGAAGACCGCGAGCCTGCCGAAGCAGAAGGTCATGCTGATCATCCCCGGCATGGCGATGGGCGGTGAGTTCAGCTCGGTCGGCGGCAACGGGATCTGGAACGACATCATGGCCAAGTCCGGTGCGGTGAACGCCTTCGAGGGCGCCACCGACCAGATGTTCGCCAACCTCTCCCGCGAGCAGGTCGCCAAGGCCGACGTGGACGTCCTGCTCGTCGTGAACTACATGTCGAAGGATCCGGACGCGGACGCGAAGAAGCTGCTCGCCCAGTTCCCGCAGTGGGACGCGGCGAAGAACAACCGCTACGTCGTGTTGTCCGACTCGATCTACCTCGGCCCCAGCAACCACCTCGCGGTCGCCAAGATCGCGCAGGCCGCGCACCCCGAGGCGTTCTGAGCGCCATGACCACCTTGTCGCGTTCCACGAACGACCGGGTGTCGGCCGCGCCGAAGCGCCCCGCCACCCGGCCGGCCCCCCTGCACGGCGCGCCCCTGCCGCTGTGCCTGCTCGTGCTCGGCGTACTGCTGGTCGTCCTGATCCTCGTCGCGGCGGCCGTCGGCTCGGTGCCGGTCTCCATCGGCGACACCGGCCGGATCGTCTGGGCGCACCTGACCGGGGCGACCCCCGCCGTGGACCCGGCCCACGACCAGATCGTCTGGACCTTCCGGATCCCGCGGGTGCTGCTGGCCGCGCTGTGCGGCGCCGGGCTCGCGGTCGCGGGCGTCGTGTTGCAGGCCCTCGTGGCCAACCCGCTCGCCGACCCCTTCATCCTCGGGGTGTCGGCGGGCGGCTCGGTCGGCGCCGTCACCGTGATGGCGCTGGGCGCCGGCGCGGCCGGCGGACTCGGGGTGTCGGGCGCGGCGTTCGTCGGCGCGATGCTGGCGGTGGCGCTGGTCTTCACCCTCGGGCAGCAGCACGGCCGGCTCAACCCGGTCCGGCTCGTGCTCGCGGGCGTCGCGATCAGCTACGTGTTCACCTCGATCACGAGCCTGCTCCAGTTGCAGACGACGCCCAACAACATGCGCCAGATCATGTTCTGGCTGCTCGGCAGCGTCGCGGGCGCCCGCTGGGAGCAACTCCAGGTCGCGGGCGTGGTCGTCCTCGCGGTGACCGTGCTGCTGACCATGTACGCCCGGCAGTTCAACGCGCTCGTCACCGGCGACGAGTCGGCGACCGCCCTCGGGATCGACGTCAAGCGGCTGCGGATCGTGTCGATCGTCCTGACGTCGCTGCTCGCGGGCGTGCTCATCGCCGTGGCCGGCGGCATCGGCTTCGTCGGGCTGATGGTGCCCCACCTGGTGCGGCTCGCGTTCGGCGTGGACCACCGCCGGGTGCTGCCCCTCGCGGCCCTCGTCGGCGCGGTCTACCTCGTGATCGTCGACCTGCTGTGCCGGACGGTCGACCCGCCGAACGAGTTGCCCCTCAACATCCTGACCGCCCTCTTCGGCGCACCGTTCTTCATCTGGCTGATGCGCCGGGATAGGAGCCTGTCCCACTCATGAAGCTTCAGGTGCAGCAGGTGTGCGTCTCCATCGGTGGTACGCCGATCCTCCGCGACGTCAGCATGGAGGTCGCGCCCGGCGAGGTCGTCGGCCTGATCGGCCCCAACGGCAGCGGCAAGTCCACGCTCCTGCGGACCATCTACCGGTCGGTCCGGCCCGCCGGCGGGCAGGTGCTGCTCGGCGACGAGGACGTCTGGTCGCTGTCGGCGCGGGCGGCCGCGCGGCGGACCGCCGCCGTGTTGCAGAACAGCCCCACCCCGCCGGGCCTGACCGTGCGGGAGGTCGCCGCGTTGGGCCGGACCCCGCACAAGGGGGTGTTCGACCGCGAGACGGCCGACGACAACGACATCGTCGCCGACGCACTGGAGCGCACCGGCATGCTGGGGCACGCGGACCGGATCTACGGCTCGCTGTCCGGCGGCGAGCGGCAGCGGGTGCTGCTCGCCCGGGCGCTGGCCCAGCAGCCGCAGCTCCTGGTGCTCGACGAGCCGACCAACCACCTGGACATCCGGGCCCGGTTCGAGCTGTTGGAACTGGTGCACACGCTGGCCGTCACCACGCTGGCGGTGCTGCACGACCTGGACCTCGCGGTGCGCAGCTGCGACCGCCTCGTCGTGCTGGACCGCGGTGAGGTGGTCGCGTCGGGGCCGGTGCTGGAGGCGCTCACGCCCCAGGTGCTGTCCGAGGTCTTCGGGGTCACCGCCGAGACGGAACGTCACGACGACGGGGTCGTCCGCGTCACGTACGGTGCCCGGCCGCTGGCCAAGACGGGCTGAGCCGGGTGCGGCGGACATGCCCACCGCCCGGCCGGACCCGGCCGGGCGGCGCCCCGTCGGGCGGGCGGCGCGCCCCGGGCGGGCGGCCCTCGTCGGGCGCGTGCCCGACGCCGCCTTCCCCGCGCCCGTGCGCCGCGCGGTCCCCGGGACGCCCGGCACGCTGGCCGAACGGTTCCATCGAATTCTGGTTCCCGGCGATGAGGCCGGCTGGACTGCCACTGGAATCCGTTCTTCTCGGCATCCCGCATGGTTACCGTGAATTCATGTCGGAGCCACTGGAAGAAAGCGCGGTCACGGCTCTGGCCCTGGCCGTCGGGCGCGGCGACCGTTCCGCGGCGGATCCTCTCGTGCGCAGCACGCAGCGTGACGTCTGGCGATTCCTGGTCTACCTGGTGGGGCACGCCGACGCCGAGGACCTGACGCAGGAGACGTTCGTCCGCGCGCTGGGCAGCGCGCACCTGTTCACCGGGCGCCACCACGCACGGTCCTGGCTGCTGGCCATCGCGCGGCACGTGGCCGCCGACCACTTCCGCGCCGCCGCGAGCCGGCCCCGGATCGTGTCCAACCAGGACTGGCAGGCCACCGCGGAGCGTTCCGCGGCCCACCACCTGCCCGGCCCGGACGACACGGTCGCGCTCAACCTCGCGGTACGCACGCTGCCCGCGGCCCGCCGCGACGCGTTCGTGCTCACCCAGGTCGTCGGCCTCGGCTACGCGGAGGCGGCCGAGTTGTGCGGCTGTCCCGTCGGCACGATCCGCTCCCGCGTCGCGCGGGCCCGCCGCGACCTCGTGTCGCTCCTGGCACCGGCCCCGCGGCGGCGTCCGGCGCTGCCCCGGTAGGCCCTCGCCACCGCGCGGCGGCCCCCGCGTCAAATGTCCCTACTAGAGGATATGACGTGACGGTGGCAAATGTTCCCTAGCATCGATTAGGACCCTTTCGCGCTGCGGCGGCCAGGGGTGGACGGCTTGACGGCCGTCATTTTTTTGTGGAAAGGTCGACCCTCAAGGGGGAAGGTGTCCGTAAGGGCACATCGCAATTCGGGGCCGGGAATCCGTCAAAAACGTTTGCGTTGCGTAACAACTCTGTGGGGTGCGACGCCTGTCGGCGTCCGATCGGCCGCACCGGGTTCTTGCGCGGGTCGACGAGGCACTCCCGCCCTCGGGTCGATCACTGGGGAGTGTGTCGTGGTTGTTGGATCGACGCCCGCTACCGGGCATCGCGGCTGGCGGGGGGCCGGCCACACCGGGTACGGGGCCAGTTGGCCTCTGGGCGTACGCCGGCTGCGCTAGAGCAAACGAGAGCGCTGCTGCCGTGAACCTCTCCGTCACACCAGGGCGCTCATCATCGCGAGGGGCCGCGCCGCTACCGGCGCCCCGTCTCGCGATGGGCGTCGTCACCGCCGTCTTCGCAAGCATCAGTCTCATCGGCTTCATCCACGTCATGTTCCTGCCGGTCGGTCCGGTGGCCATCGCGCTGTCGTTCACGTGCATCGCCGTCCTGATGGCGATGCAGTTGCTGTGGTACGGCCGGGACAACGGACGCCTGCGCACGCCGCTGGGCTACGGCGTCCTCGCCACCCAGGCCGCGCTGGTCTACCTGCCGATCCTGACCTTCGGGCAGGCGTGGGTCGGCATGCCGGGCTTCCTGGCGGGCAGCGTGCTGCTCGTGCTACGGGCGGTCACGGCGTGGGTGACCTTCGTCCTCATCGTCGCCTCGATGGCCGTCGCCCAGTGGATCTTCACCCGCGCGCCGATCGACATGCTCTACACCGCGATCTCCACCGTCACGACGGGGCTCGTGGTGTACGGGTTGTCCCGGCTGACCGCCCTCGTCGTCGAGGTGCAGGAGAGCCGTGCGGAGATCGCCCGCATGGCGGTGCTGCGGGAGCGACTGCGGTTCGCCCGCGACCTGCACGACCTGCTCGGCTACAGCCTGTCCGCCATCTCGCTCAAGATCGAGCTGGTGCACCGGCTGATGGAGAAGTCACCGCAGGAGGCGAGCGACCAGCTGCTGGAGATCCTGGAGATATCGCGGGTCGCGCTCTCCGACGCGCGGACCGTCGCCAGTGGCTACCGCGAACTGTCGCTGGAGGAGGAGTGCCGGTCCGCCGTGTCCGTGCTGTCCGCCGCGGACATCCAGGTGCGGCTGGACAGCGACCACCTGGACCTGCCGGTCCAGGTGAGCACGGTGCTCGCCACGGTGCTGCGGGAGGGGGTGACCAACATCCTGCGGCACAGCAAGGCCAAGCGCTGCGACATCACCATCCGGCAGACGCAGGACGACGCCTGGATCGAGATCGTGAACGACGACCTGGCCGTCGGGCCGCCCAGGGATCCGGGCAGCGGTCGGAACGGGCTGCGCAACCTGTGCGTACGCGCCGAGGAGATCGGCGGCTCGCTGACGGTCGACCAGCAGCCGGACCAGTTCCGGCTCTGCGCCAGGGTGCCCCTGCGGCTGGAGCGCCACGGGGCGACCCGGTCACAACCAGCCGGCCTCCCGGGCGACCCGGATGGCGTCGACGCGGTTGCGCGCGGAGAGCTTGTTGACGATCGTGGTCAGGTAGTTGCGGACGGTGCCGACTGACAGGAACATCTGCGCCGCGATGTCGACGGCCTGGAGTCCCTCCGCCGTGAGGCGGAGGACTTCGGTCTCGCGCGACGTGAGGGGGCACTCGGCGCTGTCCCAGGCGGACATCGCGAGCTGGCTGTCGACGACCCGGCGGCCGGCGGCGACGCTGCGGATGGCGTCGACCAGCTGCTCGGTGGGGGCGTCCTTCAGCAGGAAGCCGGTCGCCTTCGCGGACAACGCCCGGCGCAGGGTGCCCGGTCGGCCGAGCGCGGTCAGGACCAGGGTGCGGATCTCCGGCAGGTGGGCCTGGATGTCGGCGATGGCGGAGAGCCCGTCCTTGCCCGGCAGGTCGATGTCGATCACGGCGACGTCGGGCCGGAACCGCCGCGCCATGGGGAGGATCTCCGTGCCCGAGGCGACCGCGGCGACGACCTCGATGTCCGGCTCCAGGTTGAGCAACGCGACCAGCGCATCGCGGACCATGTGCATGTCCTCGGCCAACAACACCTTGATCAACTTGGCATCCCCTGTCGGGCCGGCGCAATTAACCCCGTTCTATCACGCGCCCGCACACATCCTGAATGCTGTTTTCGTGCCCGCCCGCGAAGTGTCGCCGAGCCATTTGCCGACGGTCGATCGGACCATTCACATTCCGTGCACGCCCAGGTACTCGTCGTTACAGGACATGTCGTTTTCGGGTAGTCCGATGGCGAATTCGCCGACTCCGACCTCCGCCGGCCAGTCGAGCCCGAACGCCGATGCGGAGACCCTGGCGTCGCCCATGGTCAGGGCGCACGTGGCGAGCCCGAGCATCGTGGCGACGAGGCAGAGCGTCTGCTGGAGCATGCCGACGTGCTTCAGGGTGGTGGCGTAGGAGATGCTGTCGTACACCCAGGAGAGCCTGCCCACCCGCGCGGTCATGGTGATCAGCACCGGCGGGGGCCGCCGGCCCCCGACGGACACCCGGGCGTTGTCGAGCATCTCGTCGATGTCCGCCGGACTGGCGTTGACGAGGGTCAGCGCGTGCTCGACCGGGCTGTAGTGGTAGATCCCGCGCCGCAGGTCCGGGCAGCGGTCCACCGTCAGGTACAACTCCAGCTCGTACAGCGAACCCGCGCTTGGATACGGCCGTCGCGTCACCGTGTACCGCACGTTGTCGGGAGCCGTGGCCACCGTCTGCATCCGGACCCGCGCCGCGTGGAACAGCAGTTCCCCGAGTTCGCGGGTCGACGGCGCCGCCTCGGCGAACGTGCGGGTGGACCGGCGCCGGTCGACGGCCTCGGTGAGCGTCATCCCGTGCGGAACCGAGACAGGCGGCCGGTACATCGGGATCCGCGGCCCGGCGGGGGCCGGCTTGACGGCGGCCGGGGGCGGCAGGGCCGCGACGTGACGGAACGTCGCGCCGGCGGGGTCGTCGTGCGTGCCGAGCCTGCTGCGCGAGTGGAACAGCAGGTCGTACGGCGACCACATCGCCAGCGTGGGGTCGGAGTCCTCGGGGAACCGCGACGTGCCGGCCGCACCGACGACGACCATGCCCGCGCCGACCAGGTAGGCGACGACGTCGGCCACCCCGGGGAGCGCCAGGTCGACCCGCCGCGCCACCTCGACGACGGTGGTCGCGCGGGGGAGCGCGCCGAGCACCAGCGACACCTGCGGCCGGTGCAGCACCACCCGGTGGTGCGACAGCGGGGACTCGAGCACCAGCTCGCCGTCCCGCTGGTGGGCGAACGCGAAACGGGACAGCCTGACCGGCTGGTCCTCGGCGACCTCCGGCAGCTCGAACACCCCCAGCGGGGACACCGGCTGGACGGACAGCAGCGGCACCGGCGAGTCCCGCGAGCCGAGCGAGCGGACTATCCGGCCGGGCAGCCGGTCGAGGAGCGACCGGAGGGCGCGCCCGTCCAGCCCGGCGACGTTGCCGAGCGCGACCGGCCCGTAGGTCATGCGGTGCAGGACCTCCTCGACGGCGGGCGCGGGGCGGCCCACCGGGACGTCGCCCCAGCGGGTGAGGATGGTCAGACTGCCGTCCTCAGCCGTCTCGATGGTCACGTCGTCCCGGAAGGACCACAGCGACAGGCTCGGTCCGGGGCGGGACGTGTCGGCGTCGGATGGCAACCTGGCTCCTCGACGGGCGTGGCTGGGGCCACGTGCACCCCGCTCTACACGAAAAGTGGTATCGGGTTGAGGTTCTCGTACTCCGTGGGGCGGTCGAGCCTGCCGAGCTGCACCGGGACGTCGAACAGTCTGCCCGGCGCGAACCTCGCCCAGAAGCCGCGCATCCCCGGCACGATGGCCTTCACGACGGGGAGCCCGACGTCCGGGCGGGTCTGGTCGAGCACGAGCACGTCGAGTCCCAGTGCCTCCAACCTGTGCTGCACCGAGCGGACGTCGGCCAGCAGATCGTCCGTCGGGGTGTGGCGGTAGTCGGCGAGCCGGCGCGCCGGCACCGCCGGATCGGGCCGCAGGTAGGCGTCCCCGGCCCAGGTGGCGGTGCGCCACCACCGTACGGCGTCCGGATCGGACCAGCCGTACCCGCCGTCGTCGTCGCCGCCGACCTCCGCCACGGTCGGCATCAACTGGTTCATCTCGGTGAGCGCGCGGACCAGCGCCGCCCGCGGGTCGGGGTGGGTGCCGAAGCCGAACATGATGTCCTCGCACCGCTTGTCGGTGCGCCGGGACAGCGCGGCCATGGTGGGGATCCCGACGTCCGACGACACGTCCAGCACCCACACCTCGCGGTGCAGGCCCGCGTAGACCTCCCGCAGCTCGTCGATCCAGCGGTCGCGGAAGCTGTCCAGGTCGACCGCCGGGGCCTGGGTGCGGTTGTACCACCAGAGGGCCACCGCGTCGCGCTCCACGACCTCCAGCAGGCCCTGGAGCAGCGCGTCCTCCAGGCTGCTGCCGGCGGCGTTGCCGTTGGAGTCCGCGCACAGCGACATGCCGCCGTGCTGCTCCGGCACGTTGAAGTAGAGCATCGAGGTGGGCAGCAGGCGGTGCCGCTGCTCGGTGAGCGACCACACCGGGGTCCAGCTCGTCACGGCCGCGTCGTCGAACGGCGCGCACACGTACTGGAACGGCGAGCAGGTGGCGTTCCAGCGGTCGCGGTCGGCGTACTGCCGCTCGTCGAACAGCAGGCAGTCGTCGGGATGGACGGCGGTGTCGGCCAGCTCGGCGTAGCTGCCGGTGACCCGGGCCTCGTCGCCGTGGAAGTACGCGCTGTGCCGCTCGATGGCCTCGCACAGCGCGCTCACCTCGGCGTGCACGGGGGTCACGCCCTTGCCGCCGTTCTCGGCCCGCAGCGCGAAACGCATCTGCTCGGCGTTCCTGCGGGTGGTCATCGCGAGATTCGGGCCGGAGCGGAACGAGTTGAAGAAGGCCGGGCCCCGCCCGTCGCGGGTGATCTCCTTGACCACGCCGCTGACCGGGCTCACCAGGTGCCCGTAGTCGCGCAGCACCTGCTCCGGCGGCAGGGCGCGGTGGCTGCCGCCGCTGCGGGACGCCTTCGGCCGGCTGCGCAGCGGCACGGGGCGGAACGCCCGGTCCCGCTCGATGCCGGGGTCGCCGCACTCGGGGCACTGCGGCCGGGCGCGCACCTCGTGGTGGGCGCCGCGCAGGGTGACGCTGTCCAACGTCCACACCGCGCGCTGCCCGTCGTGCCGGAGCCCGGCCGTCCACTTCGCGGCCTCCAACGCCACCAGGTGCAGGGCGGCGGCGCCGAGCGGGGGCAGCGACACCGGCGGGGTGCCGATCTCCGTGCCGGGGCCGACGACGGCGCGCAGGCGCGTCTCGGCCTGGCGGTGGCCGCGCAGCCGGTGCCCCAGGCAGTGCCAGCACCCCGTCGCGGCGACGGGGTCGAACACGGGCCCCACCCACACCTGTGCGCCGCCCGGCTTCGCGAGGAGCCAGGGCCGGCGGGCCGCGCGATGCGCGGCGTCGACGGCAGCCAACCCCTCGTCGAGGTAGTCCTCACAGAGCACAATCGATAAGTCGGCGGGCGGGGCCGAAAAGTTCCCGGACACCGGCGTCACCGTCAACCCGGCCGCGCGCAGCGCGTCTGTCGCCGCCACGGCATCCTCCGCACGGCCGCCGACGCGGACGAGGTCGACCCGGGCGGCGGCGGTGGCCCGTACGGCGGCGGTGGGGTCCAGACCCGCCGCCTCCCAGTACGCGAGCGCGGGCTCGTCGGCCTCCGCCTCCCGCGCCGGCCGCAGCGTCACCAGGCCGGCGTCGACGAGCCGCCGGACCACCGTGCCGATCTCGGCAGGTGACATCCCGGCCGGACTGTCCCGGACGAGTTCCGTCAGGTCGCGGGTGCCGTCGAGCAGTGGGGCCAGGGCCTCGACGTGCGCCCCGCTGACCGAGGTCGCTCCGCGCTCGGAGAGCAGGTAGACCGCGTCACCGCGTACCACATGGGCCCGCAGGTGCCGCTTGAACCCGACGCGCAGCTGTGCATCCCCACCCGACATGGTTGCTCCCTGCTCGACCAGTGCCGCTCCAGCGACACTCCAGCGTGCCTCCAGCCAGCCTCGCGGCAGCGCAGGCTGCGGACAAGTGCCGCGGTCACATGCTGCCCCCTCGTTTGGTCATGCCCGTCCATGACGCGGTCACTATCGGCTCGACCTTCGCTTGGAATAGCGTGGAAGCCTGTCCTGACTCCCCCTGGTCGGAATCGTCGCTCCCGTCACGGAACCAGTACGCCGACACGCTCGTCGGCGGTGGAAAGTGCGGTGGATCCGACTGATAGCGAGGTCGGCGAAATGATTACCAAGTTTGCGGAACTGGGATCGATGTCGCACGAGGAGAAACTGACGCTCCTCGCCGCGTTGCTGGAGTCGGCGGCCGAACCCGCGACGGAAGTCCGGCGCCCCGAGCCGCCGCCGGTCGTGCCGCCCCGGCACCCGGCGGGGAACCCGCTCGCCGGGCTGCGGTTCGAACTGCTCGGCCCGCTCGTCATCCGGCACGACGGGGTCGACATCGCACCGAGCGCACCGAAGCTGCGGCTGGTCCTGTCCGCGTTGCTGTTCAACGTGAACCAGCCGGTCGGCGCGTCGGTGCTCGTCCGGGAGCTGTGGAGCACGGGGGCGCCCCGCACCGCCCACGCCACCCTCCAGACGTACATGTTCAAGGTGCGCAAGCTCTTCCGCGGCGTGCTCGGCGGCTCCGTCGAGGACATCGCACGCGACGTCCTGCTCACCTGCTCCGGGGGCTACACGCTGCGGGCGGACCCGAAGCAGCTCGACATCGTCGAGTTCGACGAGCTGGTCACGGCGGGCACCGCGGCGATGCACGCGGGCGACTACGAACAGGCGGGCGCGCACCTGCGCCGGTCGCTGGCGCTCTGGCGCGGCAACGTCGTGCACCAGGGCCAGTGGGGCCCGCAACTGCGCGCCCAGGCCGCGCGGCTCGAGGAGCGGCGGTTCTACGCGTACACCACCAGGATCGACGCCGACCTCTGCCTGGGCCGGCACCGGGAGGCGACCTCCGAGCTCGCGTCGCTGGTCGTGGAGCACCCGCTGCACGAGTCGGCGCACACGATGCTGATGCTCGCGCTGCACCGGTCGGGGCGCACGCCGGCGGCGCTGGAGGTCTACCTGCGGTTCCGGCGGCGGATGATGAACGAACTCGGCATCGAGCCCTCGGAGCGGATCCAGGCGCTGCACCTGGCGCTGCTGTCGACCGACCCGCTGCTCGCGGACCTGTCGCTCACCTCCGACATGCTGCTGGACCGGCTCGTCGGCCGGGTCCGCCACGGGCGTCGGCTGAGTTCTTCCGCTGTTACCGGCTGATGGGCCGGCCGCGATTACCTTCAATTTCGCACTCGTGCGCAAAGGAGGAATAGCAATGACCACATCGCCGGTGAAGAACAGTGCGCCTATCGGGCGTACGACATTTGCCAACGACCCGGGACTGCTTTCGGACGTGCTGCGCCCGTACGCGAGGCCGAAGACCCAGTACCTGAAGTCCGCGACGGTCACCGTCGCCAACGGGCTGGCGAGCGCGGAGGGCGAGTTCGCCATCCCGTACCCGTGCTACATCGACGACACCGGTCACCTCAACTCGGTCGAGGTGAACATCTGCTTCAACCAGCTCATGTACTACCTGATCGCCAAGTGCGTCCAGGACCGGGCGGTGCCCGCGCTGGCCGCGTGGACGATGGAGGACTACTGGGCCAAGCAGCTGCCGGACATGCTCATCGCGAACTTCACCAGCAGGTTCCGCCGGCCGATCGACTCGTCGTCGTTCCACGGCGAGGTCTCCTTCGCCGAGTTCAGCGAGCGCAACCGCAGCAAGCCGGTGCAGATCATCGACATGCCGTGGCGCTTCTGGGACACCCAGGGTGGCGTCGCCGACGGCGAGGTACGGATGGCGCTGGTCAACCCGCCCGGCATGCGTTTCCAGGCCGACGCGGCGTGAGCCGCCCCCACCCGTACGTCCCCTGAGGAGGACCCCGGTGACTGTTCAGTTGCGCACCCTCGTCGACGTGGTGCGCAGGCACGCCGTCCAGCAGCCGGACGTCGTCGCCATGGTCTGCGAGGGCCGGCGCGTCGACTACGCCACCCTGCACCGCGTCAGCAACCAGGTCGCGCGCGCCCTCCAGGCGGCGGGCCTGCGCCCCGGTGACCGCATCGCCTACCTGGGCAGGGAGTCCGAGCACTACTACGAGCTGCTCTTCGGCGCCGCGAAGACGGGCGTGGTGCTGGTGCCGATCAACTGGCGGCTGGCCGCCGGCGAGGTCGAGCACATCCTGCGCGACTCGGGCGCGGCCCTGCTCTTCGTCGACTCGGACTCGGCCGCCGTCGCCGAGAAGCTGGCGGCGGAACTGCCGACGCTGACCGGGGTGGTCGCGCTCGACGAGCCGGGTGCCGCCGGGGCCGGCTTCACCGCCTGGGTGTCGGCGCAACCGGACGCGAACGTGCTGGCCAGGGTCACCCCCGACACGCCGCTGGTGCAGATGTACACCAGCGGCACGACGGGCCTGCCGAAGGGCGTCGTCCTCGCGCACCGCAGCTTCTTCGCGGTACGCCAGGCGCTCGCCTCGGCGGAGCTGGACTGGATCGACTGGCGCGAGGGCGACGTCAGCCTCGTCGGCATGGCCGGTTTCCACATCGGCGGCCTGTGGTGGGCGACGCAGGGCTTCGTGTCGGGCGTGACGAACGTGGTGATGCGCGAGTTCACCACGGCGGGCGCGGTCGAGCTGATCAGGACGCTGCGCGTCACCACCGCCTGCCTGGTGCCCGCGATGCTGCGGCTGCTGCTGGCGGAGCCCGGCGTGTCGAAGGAGGACTTCACCTCGCTGCGCAAGGTGGTCTACGGCGGCGCGCCCATCTCGGCGGCGCTGCTGGCCCGCTGCGTCGAGGGCTTCGGCTGCGAGTTCGCCCAGATCTACGGCCTGACCGAGACCGGCAACACGGCCATCTGCCTGCCCCCGGCCGACCACACGCCGGACAGCGGCCGGATGCAGGCGGCGGGGCGCCCCTACCCGGGTTTCGAGGTCAAGATCGCCGACAGCCGGGGCGAGCCGCTGCCGCCCGGCGAGATCGGCGAGGTCTGGCTGCGTACGCCGGCGGCGATGGTCGAGTACTGGAACCTGCCCGAGGCCACGGCGAAGACGCTCGTCGACGGCTGGGTGGTCACCGGCGACGCGGGCGTGCTGGACGAGGACGGCTACCTGTTCATCCGGGACCGGATCAAGGACATGATCATCGTGGCGGGGGAGAACGTCTACCCGGCGGAGGTCGAGCACGTCATCGGGCGCCACCCGCTGGTCGCCGAGTCGGCCGTCGTGGGCGTGCCGGACGAGCGCTGGGGCGAGGCCGTGCACGCGTTCGTGGTGCCGGTGGAGGGGCAGCAGCTCACCGAGAGCGACCTCGCCCTGCACCTGCGCGGCAAGCTCGCCGCCTTCAAGCAGCCCCTGCACTACGAGTTCATCGACCGGGTGCCGCGCAACCCCAGCGGCAAGATCCTGCGCCGCGAGCTGCGCGAGCGATTCTGGCAGGGTCACGAGCGCAGGGTGAGCTGATCGCGATGACCGCCGAGCGCGAATGCCGCGCCCCGCTGCACCGGCTGCCCCGGCCGGCAGGGTGGCGCGGCACCACGCTGCTCGACACCACGCCGCTCGACGCCCTCGCCGAGGTCGCCGCCATCCACCGCACGACGATCGCGGCGCCCGGCGGGACCGGACGCCGCGAACCCGTGGCGCGGGGCGTCGCAGACCACGCGCGGGTCGTGGGCGGCCCCGACCGCGCACCCGACCCCGGCGTGGTCGCCGAGGTCGTCCGCCCGGAGGACACCCGGGCCCGTCCCGTGTCCGCGCTCGCCGCCGGCCCCGCCCGGCGGCGCGGTGCGCACGGGCGCATCCCGCTCTAGCACACGATCCCCCACCGGTCCGCCCTTGGAGTGACGTCGATGCCCGACAACGAGGAAAAGCTGCTCGACTACCTCAGGCGGACGACAGCGGAGCTGCGCGAGACGCGGCGGAAGCTGCGTGACGCGGAGGAGGCCGCGCACGAGCCCATCGCGATCGTCGGCATGGCGTGCCGGTATCCGGGGGGCGTGCGTACGCCGGAGGACCTGTGGGACCTGGTCGCCGCCGGACGCGACGGGATCGGCGGCTTCCCCACGGACCGGGGCTGGAACGTGGGGGAGCTGTACGACCCGACCCCGGGCACGCCGGGCCGGTCGTACACCCGCGAGGGTGGCTTCCTGCCCGACGCCGCGGACTTCGACGCCGAGTTCTTCGGGATCAGCCCGCGCGAGGCGTTGACCACGGACCCGCAGCAGCGGCTGCTGCTGGAGACCTCGTGGGAGGCGTTGGAGAACGCGGGCATCGACCCGGTGGGGCTGCGGGGCAGTGCCACCGGCGTCTTCGCCGGGATGATGTACCACGACTACACGGGCAACAGCTCCACGGGCTCGATCGCCTCGGGCCGGGTGGCGTACACGTTCGGGCTGGAGGGGCCGGCGGTCACCGTCGACACCGCCTGCTCGTCGTCGCTGGTCGCCCTGCACCTCGCCGGGCAGGCGCTGCGCAACGGCGAGTGCACGCTGGCGCTGGCCGGCGGCGTGACGGTGATGGCGACGCCGGAGACGTTCATCGAGTTCTCCCGGCAGCGCGGGCTGTCGCCGGACGGCCGCTGCAAGTCCTTCGCCGCCGCCGCCGACGGGACCGGCTGGTCCGAGGGCGTCGGCGTGCTCGTGCTGGAGCGGCTGTCGGACGCGCGGCGCAACGGCCACCGCGTGCTGGCGGTGGTCCGGGGCACGGCCGTCAACTCCGACGGGGCCTCGAACGGCCTGACCGCCCCGAACGGGCCGGCGCAGCAGCGGGTGATCCGGGCCGCGCTGGCCAACGCGCGGCTGTCGGCGAGCCAGGTCGACGTGGTCGAGGCGCACGGCACGGGCACCGTCCTGGGCGACCCGATCGAGGCGCAGGCGATCCTGGCCACCTACGGGCGGGACCGGGACCGGCCGCTGTGGCTGGGGTCGATCAAGTCGAACATCGGTCACACCCAGGCCGCGGCCGGCGTCGCCGGGCTGATCAAGATGGTGGGCGCGCTGCGGCACGGGCTGCTGCCGCGCACCCTGCACGTCGACGAGCCGTCCCCGAAGGTCGACTGGTCGGCGGGGGCGGTGTCGCTGCTGACCGAGCCGGTGGCGTGGCCCGCCGGCGACCGCCCGCGTCGTGCCGCCGTGTCGTCGTTCGGCATCAGCGGCACCAACGCGCACGTGGTGCTGGAGGAGCCCGAGCCGGCCGAGGCCCCCGAGCCGGTC
>NZ_JBEZEV010000068.1:0-37565 GCF_040649055.1 Micromonospora sp. NPDC049060 | reverse complement strand
CCTCGGCGGTCACCTGGACGCGGATCGACACCGCCACCACGCCGAACCGCTTCGTCACCAGCGTCCACGTCGACCCGGCCGACCCGGCGCGGGCGGGCCGGCAGCGGCGCGACGCCCGGCAGCGGCGCGGAGCCCGGCCCGGCGGCTACCGCGCCGGCGGAACCGCCGCACCCGGCCGGGTAGCGCGTTTCCGGGCGGGTGCGGCGGGAATGCGCCGCTCGCGGGCGAACGACCGGACGCCGCAGAGGAGGGGTCGGATGCCGCACCAGGGCCTGTCCACCGCCGCGAAGCGGCTCACCCCCGTCGCCGGCGCGCCCCTGTGGTGCGACGCGCGGGAGTTCGGGCTGCGCGGCGACGGCGTGACGAACGACCAGCCGGCGCTGTCGGCCCTGGTCGACCGGCTCGGCGAGGGTTACGCCGCCGACGGGCGGGCCCGGGTCATCCACTGCCCGCCGGGGATCTACTCGATCCGGGACGCCGGGACGGTCTGGCGCAGCGGCGTGTCGCTGATCGGCGCGGGCCCGGGGGCGACGCGGTTCCTGCTCAGCAACGAGGGGAACCGGGCGGACCCCACGCCGTTGGCCTTCTGGACCACCGTGCAGCACGGCGCGAGCCGCGACCGGCACATCGCCGACTGCACCTTCGCGGACTTCGAGATCGACGGCTCCGGCGTGGCGATGGTCGAGTACAACTACCTCGCCAAGGGGCTCGGCCTCCAGTACGTGGTGCGCGGCGTCTTCCGCAACCTCTACATCCACCACACCGGTGCCACCGGGCTCGGCTGCGACTTCCTCCAGGACAGCCTGATCGACGGGGTGGTCGTGGTCGGTTGCGGCCGGCTGGACAACGGCGAGGAGATGGGCGGCGCGGGCATCGGCGTCGGCATCGGCGGCTGGGGCGACGTGGAGCGCCTCACGATCGCCAACTGCACCGCCGTCGGCAACGGCACCAACGGGATCTTCCTCGAACTCCAGAAGGACTACTGGACGCCGCCGCGCGGCTACCGCATCATCGGCTGCCACAGCCAGGCGAACCGCTTCGGCATCTCCGACTGGGGCGCCGACGGCCTGATCGTCTCCGCCTGCACGCTGACCGGCAACCTGGAGGCGGGCTTCGACGTCTCCGGCAACGGCACGGCCGGCGTGTCCGGCCGGGGCGGCATCATCAGCGACTGCGTCGTCGACCGCAACGTCCGCGACGGGATCAGCATGGGCAACACGCCCGGCCCGTACACCGTGCGCGGGAACCGGATCAGCGCCAACGGCGAGTACGGCTACCACGAGCACGACCTGGGGCACGGCTACCGGGGCGCGGCGGCGGGCGTGGTCGTCGACGGCAACGACTTCTCAGACAACGGCCTGGACGCGATCCGGATCGACCGGCCGATGACCGACGCGGTGGTGGTGAACAACCGGATCCGCAACAACGGCCGCCGGTGCGCCCCGGCCGCCACCGGCGCGGGCGAGTCGGTGCGCTACCACCACCGCTCCGTCACCGACCTGGCGGCGCACTGGCCGCACGACGGGCACCGGGGCAAGGTGGTGCGGGTCGGGTCACGCATGGCGGTGGTGGTGTCCAACACCGACACCGACCTGACCCTCGCCGAGGTGCGGGCGGATTCCCCCACCGGCTGGAACGAGGACACGCCGCCGCCCGGGGCGGCGTACGAGCTGCCGGCGGCCCCGCCGATCCGGGCCGGCATCACCGTCAACGCGCCGTTCGACTCCGCCACGGTGCGCGGCAACCGGATCTGGGACCACCGCGACGAGCAGACCCAGAGCTACGGGCTCTGGATCACCCCGGCCGGCAGCTGCGTGTCCTGCCGGATCGAGGACAACGACCTCGCCGGCAACGCCGTCGGGGCGGTGCGGCTCGACACCCCGCCGGTCGGCGGGCGCTGGGACCGCAACCACCACGAGGTGGACTGACGCCGCAGGCTCAGCGCGCGTCGTCGGCGGGGGCCGTCGCCTCCGCGTGCCGGTCGCGCAGCCGGGCCCGGATCTCCTCCGGGGTGTACGCCCGGCGCCGCCGTTCCGCCCGGGCGATGACCACGCCCGACGCCGCGACGCCGGCCAGGCCGGCCAGCCCGAGGACCTTCCACCACCGCATCCGTTGCCGCATCGGCCTAGGGTAGACCCCCATGAGCATCAGCCTGGACGAGGCCGTGGACCTGACCCGTACCGGCGACGTGTGGGTGTTCCGGGGGCGCAGCGTGCCGGACCGGGCCATCCAGTTGACCACCAACAGCCCGGTCAACCACGTCGGCATGGCGGTCGTGCTGGACGACATGCCGCCCCTGATGTGGCACGCCGAGCTGGGCAGATCGCTGCCCGACTTGTGGACGGGCACCCACCAGCGCGGCGTGCAGCTGCACGACCTGCGGGACGCGGTCTGCGTCTGGGCCAACCGGTACGGCCAGCGGGCCTGGCTGCGCCAGCTCGACCCGCCGGCCGACGCGGAGATGGAGAAGGCGGTGCTGCGCACCGTCGCGCGCCTGGACGGCACCCCGTTCCCGTCCACCGCCCAGCTCGCCTGGCGCTGGCTGCGGGGCCGGGTCCCGGCGGTGCGGCTGCCGGCGCTGCCGGGCCGGGCGGGGGACCACGAGGCCACGCCGGCGCCCGACCGCACCGGGGCGACCGCGCCCGACCGCACCGGGGCGACCGCGCCCGATCGCGCCGGGGCGACCGCGCCCGATCGCGCCGGGGCGACCGCGCCCGACCGTGCCGGCATCGCCGTGCGCGACCGTGCACTGGAGACGGCCTACTGCGCGGAGGTGGTCGCGGTGACCTACGAGGCGATGGGGCTGCTGCCCGCCGGGCGGCGTCCCAACTGGTACGACCCGGGCCGGTTCTGGAGCGGCGACGACCTCGGACTCGCGGGCGGCGCCCGGCTCGGGGCGGAGATCGAGGTGCGCATCCCGCCGCGCTGAGGTTTGGCCCGCCGTCCGGCCGGCAATTGCTCTCCCTGTGAGAGCCCCCACCGATCTGGACACGCTGACCGACTTCTTCGACCGGTACGGCGTGGCGCTGACCACCGGCGACGTGCCCGCCATCGCCGGCTGTTACGCCCTGCCCGGGATGGTGGTGGCCGACACGTACAGCTTCTCGTTCACCTCGCCGGCGGCGGTGGCACTGTCCTTCGTGGGCGCGGCCCCCGACTACCAGGAGCGTGAGCTGGTCGCGGCGCACGCGACCATCGAGGACGTGCTTCCGGTGTCGGCGCTGCTGACCATGGTCGCCGTGGAGTGGGAGTTCCTGGACAGCCAGGGCCGGGCGGTCCCCGGCGAGCGCTACCGCTACCTGCTGCGCTCCACCGACGACGGTCCGCTCATCTGCACGGTGCTGCGGACCGCCTGAGCGCCGGCCGGACCCGCGGCATCCTCCGACGGGCGGCGACCCGCCCACGCGCCGCGCGCACGCCCAGCTCGGTGAAGGCGCGGCCGGGGTCCACCGGCGACCCGCCCACGCGCCGCGCGCACACGGTCGCACCATGTCGCCACGGAGCGCTACGCTGCCCCGGAGGACCGCGGGAGGAGAAGCATGTCCGGCACGCGCCGAACATCGAGCAAGTCCTACGGCACGACGGCCATCGCGTCCTCGCCGTGGATCGTGGTGTCCGTCGGCGTCGCGGTGATGGTGGTCCTGCTGGCCATCGCGCTCGGCGCCTACCGGGGGCGCGGCCCCGCGTTCGACGCGCAGCCCGCCCCGCCGCTGCCGACCGTCGGGCTGGTCGACCCGGAGCCGTCGGCGGCCAGCCCGACGGTCACGCGCTCGCCGCGGGCGACGGCCACGCAGTCCGGCCGCTCCACCAGCCGGCCCACCCCGACCCGGTCCACGCCCGCCCGCAGCAGCGCTCCGCCGTCGCCGACCCCCAGCGGGAGCGAGGAGACGGCGCTGGTCGCGCCGCCATCGCCGTCGGTGTCCCCGCTGACGGGCCGGTACCGGGTGGTCGAGTCGTACGCGGACGGGTTCGTCGGGGAGGTGCTGGTCGGCAACACCTCGTCGGCCGGCCGGGAGTGGACGACGCGGCTGACCTTCCCGGGAGCGCGGCTGGGCAGCGCCTGGATCGAGGGCGCGCCACAGGGGACGGCGCAGCGGATCGACGACGGCTTCACCTACCGCAGCGGCGGCGACCTGCCCGGGGGCGCGTCGGTCACGCTGCGCTTCTATGTCCAGGGCACGCAGAGCCGCCCGACGAGCTGCACGGTCGACGGCGTCTCCTGCCGCCTCTGATTTACGCCCCGCCGTCGGTCACCCAGGGAGCCGCCATGGCGCTCACCCTCCGCCCGCTCGCGCTCGACGACACCGACGCCGTGCACGACTGGGCGCGTCTGCCCGAGTCGTGCCGCTACCAGGCGTGGGGGCCCAACACCTACGAGCAGACGCAGGCGTACGTGCGGGCCGCCGTGGCGGCGTCCCCGGACCGGCTGGTGTTCGGGGTGCTCGTCGACGGCGAGGTCGTGGGCAGCGCCGAGCTGAAGCTGCACGGCCCGAGCACCGGCGAGATCGCGTACGCCGTCCATCCACGGCGGTGGGGGCAGGGCATCGCCACGGCCACGGCGCGGGAACTTTTGCGACTGGGCTTCGACCGGCACGGGCGCCATCGCATCTTCGCCACGTGCGACCCGCGCAACCTCGCCTCGGCGGCGGTGCTGCGCAGGATCGGCATGCGGTACGAGGGCCGGATGCGTGGCACCGCCCTCATCCGCGACGGCTGGCGCGACTCGGACCTGTACGCCGTCCTCGCCGACGACTGATCCCCGGGCAGAGGGTCGCCGCGGAGGGCCGCCCTTGCAAGCGGGCTGTCGTGTTACGACTTTGTTTGCAAGGTATTGCAGAACGTTTCGGCAAGAGCTAGCGTGCGGGCCAGCCAGCGACCAGAGGAAGGCGTCGATGAAACCCCCGCCGATACCGCGCAAGGCCCTGCTCGCCCTCGTCTCCCTGCTCACCCTCGCCCTCGTCGGCACCCCGCTGGCCGTGCGCCAGATGGGTTCCGACGCCCCCGACGACATCGGCCCGCTGGTCACCACCGGCGCCGCGCAGTGGCGCACCGAACCCTCGGCGGAGGCGCTGCTCGCCGCCGGAAGCCGCCAGGCCCGCGCCGAGCAGTTCTACTTCGTCCTGCCGGACCGGTTCGCCAACGGTGACCGGCGCAACGACGCCGGGGGCCTCACCGGGGGCCGCCTCTCCACCGGCCTCGACCCGAAGGACAAGGGCTTCTACCACGGCGGCGACCTCAAGGGCGTCATGGACCGGCTCGACTACATCGAGGGGCTCGGCACCACGGCCATCTGGCTCGCGCCCATCTTCAAGAACCGCCCGGTGCAGGGCTCCGGAGCCGACGCCTCCGCCGGATACCACGGCTACTGGATCACCGACTTCACCCAGGTCGACCCGCACTTCGGCACCAACGAGGACCTGAAGCGGCTGGTGGGGCTCGCCCACAAGCGCGGGATCAAGGTCTATCTCGACGTCATCGTCAACCACACCGCCGACGTCATCCAGTACGCCGAGGACCGGCGCACCTACGTGGACAAGGCCACCTCCCCGTACACCGACGCGCAGAGGCGTCCCTTCGAGGACCGCAACTACGCCGACGGCAGCCGGGGCTTCCCGAAGGTGGACGGCACCTCGTTCCCGTACACCCCGACGTTCGAGACCCCGGCCGACGCGAAGGTCAAGGTCCCGGCGTGGCTGAACGACCCGACGATGTACCACAACCGGGGCGACTCCACATTCGCCGGGGAGAACAGCGAGTACGGCGACTTCCACGGCCTCGACGACCTGTGGACCGAGCGTCCCGAGGTGGTGCGCGGCCTGACCAAGATCCACTCCGACTGGATCGCGTCCACCGGCGTCGACGGCTTCCGGCTGGACACGGTGAAGCACGCCAACCTCGACTTCTGGCCGCAGTTCAGCCAGGGCGTCGAGCGTGCCGCCGCGCGCGCCGGCAAGAAGGACTTCTTCATGTTCGGCGAGGTCTACAGCGCCGACCCGGAGATCACCTCGACGTACGTGCGGCGCGGCGGCCTGCCGGCCACCCTCGACTTCGCCTTCCAGGAGGCGGCGCGCGGCTACACCGCCGGCGACGGCTCCGCGAAGGCGCTCGCCGACGTGTACGCCCGCGACGACCTCTACCGCGCCCGGGACACCGACGCGCGCCGGCTGACCACCTTCCTCGGCAACCACGACATGGGCCGGATCGGCTCGTTCATCGCCGGCGGCGGCACCGACCCGGGCACCCACCTGCGCCGCGACCGGCTCGCCCACGAGCTGATGTTCCTGACCCGTGGCCAGCCGGTCGTCTACTCCGGCGACGAGCAGGGCTTCACGGGGCCGGGCGGCGACAAGGACGCCCGGCAGGACATGTTCGCCTCGAAGACGCCCGACTACCTCGACGACGACCTGATCGGCACCGACCGGACCCACGCCAGCGACCAGTTCGACCGCGCCCATCCGCTCTACCGGGCCATCGCGGAGCTGGGCGCGTTGCGCCAGGCGCACCCGGCGCTGCGCGACGGCGTGCAGGTCGGCCGGTACGCCGCCGACGGCCCCGGCGTCTTCGCGTTCTCCCGGATCGACCCGAAGCAGCGCACCGAGTACGTCGTCGCGGTGAACAACGCCGCGACCGCGCAGACTGTCACCGTGGACACGTGGTCGGCCGGTGCCACCTTCACCGGTGTGTACGGCGCGTCGGCCGCCCCGGTCGCCGGCGCGGACGGCAAGCTCACGCTGACCGTGCCGCCGCTGTCGGCCGTGGTGCACCGCGCCGGCACGCCGATCGCGTCGCCCGACGCCGCGCCGAAGATCACGATCACCGCCCCGGCGCCCGGCGCGCCCGTCGCCACGAAGGCCGCCGTCACCGCCCAGGTCACCGGCGACCGGTTGGCCACCGTCACCGTCGCCGCCCGGGTCGCCGGCGGCAGGTGGACGCTGCTCGGCAGCGCCGAGACGGCCCCGTACACCGTGCACCACGACCTGACCGGGCTGGCCGGCGGCACGAAGATCGAGTACAAGGCGGTCGTCCGCGACGGGAAGGGCCGCACCGCGACCGCCCGGTCCACCGCGACCGTGGGGACGCCGGCGCAGTCCGCCTCCCGCGACTGGGCCGTGGTGCACTACCAGCGCCCGGCCGGCGGCTACGACGACTGGGGCCTGTACGCCTGGGGCGACATCGACCCCGCGTACGCGACCGAGTGGCCCAAGGGGCAGCCGTTCGCCGGCGAGGACTCCTACGGCCGGTTCGCCTGGGTGAAGCTCAAGCCGGGCGCGAAGTCGGTCGGCTTCGTCGTGGTCGACAAGTCCGGGAAGAAGGACGTGGAACAGGATCGGACGATTGACGTGACGAAGGCCGGCGAGGTCTGGGTCAAGCAGGGCGACCCGGCGACCTACCCGAGCCGGCAGGCCGCCACCGGCGAACCCGACCCGCCGGTGGCCGACGGCACCGCCCTCATCCACTACCGCCGCGCCGACGGCAAATACGACGGCTGGGGCCTGCACCTGTGGGACGGCGCCGCCAACCCGACGGACTGGGCCACGCCGCTCGCCCCGGCCCGGATCGACGCCTTCGGCGCGGTCTTCCGGGTGCCGCTGGCCGCCGGGGCGACCGGGCTGAGCTACATCGTCCACAAGGGTGACGAGAAGGATCTGCCGACCGACCAGCGGCTCGACTTCGCCGACGCCGGACGCGAGGTGTGGCTGCTCGCCGGCACGCCCGGCCGGCTGCTGCCGTCCACCGCGTCCGCCGCCGGCCCGGACGTCGACATCACGAAGCAGAAGGCGCACTGGATCGACCGCTCGACCGTCGCCTGGCAGGCCGGGCCCACCGACGGCAGGACGTACGCCCTGGTCGCCGCCCCGGCCGGCGGGGTCACCGTCGCCGACGGCGAGCTGGTCGGGACGTACCGCATGCTGCCGTTGACCGCCCAGCGCAACGGGCTCACCGAGGCCCAGCGCGCGGACTTCCCGCACCTGTGGGCGCACGGTGCCTTCACGCTCGACCGGCGGGACCTGGCGAAGGTCCCGGCGGCCCTGCGCGGGCAGCTCCTGGTGACCGAGCGGGACGCGGCGGGCACCCTGCTCGCCGTGACCGGCGTGCAGATCCCCGGCGTGCTCGACGACGTCTACGCCCGGGCCACCGACGCGCGGCTCGGGCCGACGTTCGCCGGCGGGGTGCCGACGCTGGCCGTCTGGGCGCCCACCGCCCGCACGGTCTCGCTCCAGCTCTTCGACTCGCCGACCGCGACGCCGCGGACCGTCGCGATGCGCCGCGACGACCGCACCGGCGTCTGGTCCGTGCGTGGCGCCCGCGACTGGACCGGCAGGTACTACCGGTACCAGGTCCAGGCGTGGCAGCCGGCGACGCAGAAGGTGGTCGACGCCGCCGTGACCGACCCGTACTCGCTGGCGCTGGCGCCGGACTCCACGCACAGCCAGATCGTGGACCTCGCCGACCCGGCGCTCGCGCCGGCCGGATGGGCGTCGCTGCGCAAGCCGGCGGCGGTGCCGTCGACGAAGGTGCAGATCTCCGAGCTGTCGGTGCGGGACTTCTCCATCGCCGACGGCACCGTGCCGGCCGAGCGGCGGGGCACGTACCTCGCCTTCACCGACCCGGGCACCGCCGGCATGAAGCACCTGAAGGCGCTCGGCGACGCCGGGGTGACCCACCTGCACCTGCTGCCCGCGTTCGACTTCGCCACGATCCCCGAGCGCCGCGCCGACCAGCGGCAGCCGGCCTGCGACCTGGCCGCGCTGCCGCCGGACTCCGAGCAGCAGCAGAAGTGCGTCGCGGCGGTGGCGGACACCGACGGCTACAACTGGGGGTACGACCCGCTGCACTACACCGTCCCGGAGGGCGGCTACGCCGTCGACCCGGCCGGGGCGAAGCGCACCACCGAGTTCCGGCGGATGGTGGCCGGCGTCAACGGCGCCGGACTGCGCGTGGTGATGGACGTCGTCTACAACCACACCTCGGCGGCGGGCGCCGACCCGAAGTCGGTGCTCGACCAGATCGTGCCCGGCTACTACCACCGGTTGCTGGACGACGGCGCCGTCGCCAACTCGACCTGCTGCGCCAACACCGCCCCCGAGCACGCCATGATGGGCAAGCTCGTCGTGGACTCGCTGGTCACCTGGGCCCGGGCGTACAAGGTGGACGGCTTCCGGTTCGACCTGATGGGCCACCACCCGAAGGCGAACATCCTGGCCGTGCGCAAGGCGCTCGACGAGCTGACCGTCGGCCGCGACGGCGTGGACGGGAAGAACATCCTGCTCTACGGCGAGGGCTGGAACTTCGGCGAGGTCGCCGACGACGCCCGGTTCACCCAGGCCACCCAGGCCAACATGGCCGGCACCGGGATCGGCACGTTCAACGACCGGCTGCGCGACGCCGTACGCGGCGGCGGGCCGTTCGACGCCAACCCGCGCGTGCAGGGCTTCGCCTCCGGCCTGTTCACCGACCCCAACGGCGACGACGTGAACGGTTCCACGGCCGAGCAGCGGGCCCGGCTGCTGCGCCAGCACGACCTGATCAAGGTGGGGCTCACCGGCAACCTGCGCGGCTACCGCTTCACCGACTCGTCGGGCCGGCAGGTGACCGGCGCGCAGGTCGACTACAACGGCTCGCCCGCCGGCTACACCGCCGCGCCGGGGGAGGCGGTCACCTACGTCGACGCGCACGACAACGAGATCCTGTACGACGCGCTGGCGTACAAGCTGCCGCGGGACACCTCGGCGGCGGACCGGGCCCGGATGCAGGTGCTGGCGCTGGGCACGGTGGTGATGGGCCAGGGGCCCGGGTTCGTCACCACGGGCACCGAGCGGCTGCGCTCGAAGTCGCTGGACCGCAACTCGTACAACTCGGGGGACTGGTTCAACCAGATCCGCTGGGACTGCGCCCAGGGCAACGGGTTCGGCGCCGGCCTGCCGCCCGAGCAGGACAACCGGGACAAGTGGCCGTACGCCAAGCCGCTGCTGGCCGACCCGGCGCTGGTGCCGGACTGCGCGGCGATCGACCTGGCCGACGCCCGCTACGCCGAGCTGCTGAGGATCCGGGCCTCCTCGCCGGTCTTCGGGCTGACCACGGCGGAGCAGGTGCAGAAGCGGGTCGCCTTCCCGCTCTCCGGCGCGGAGGAGACCCCCGGCGTGCTCACCATGACGCTGGACGGCCGGGGCCTCGACGGGCGGTGGAAGTCGGTCACGGTGGTCTTCAACGCCACGCCGGAGACGGCGCGGCAGCGGCTGACCGGGCTGCGCGGGGCGGACGTGGCGCTGCACCCGGTGCTGTGGGCCTCGGCGGACGAGTCGCTGCGGACGGCCTCCTTCGACCGGGCCAGCGGCACGTTCACCGTGCCGGCCCGAAGCGTGGCGGTCTTCGTGCAGCAGTAGCCCGCGACGTGGTCCGGCCCCCTTCCGCGACGCGGAAGGGGGCCGGTTCCTGTTCGGTGTCCCGAGCGGCCGGAGGGCCGCCCCGTCAGCCGAGGGCGATCAGCCGAAGCAGTTCTCCACGGGGGAGGGGCTGCCCAGGCAGTTCGTCGGCTTGTTGCCCTTGATCGCGGACTTGTCGTCCACGTTCACCTCGCCGCCGAAGTTGAACACCCCGCCCGGCCGGAACCTGGAGACGTTGTCCGCCACCTTCGTGTCGTGCAGGTTGACCCGGCCGAAGACGTTGAAGATGCCGCCGCCGATGCCGATCGGCCCGACGGCCTGGTTCCCGACGATCTCGCTGTCGCGGAACGTGACCTCGCTGGCGAGGTTGAACACGCCGCCGCCGAAGAAGGCCGCGAAGTTCTCCTTGACCTCGGTCTTCTCCGCCGTGACGTGGGCGCCGAAGGCCAGGGCCAGGCCGCCGCCGACACCGGCGGTGGTGTTCTTGGCGATCGTCACCTTGTGCAGGTGCAGCTGGCTGTCGTCCGCTGCGGCGATGCCGCCGCCCGCGATCAGCGCGGTGTTGTCGAGGATCCTGGAGTACTTGATGGTGGTGTTGCCCTCGATGTCGAGCAGGCCACCGCCGAAACCGATCGTGTGGTTGTTGCTGATGTCGGTCTTGTCGATCCAGACGGTCCCGCCGTCGACGTCGTCGCGGAAGATGCCCGGGGCGCCGTTGGCGATGCCGCCGCCGCCGATCCCGGCCTTGTTGTACTTGACGTGGGACTCCTCGACCTTGAGCACCCCGGCGTTCAGGATGCCGCCGCCGAAGAAGAAGGCGGTGTTGTTGGCGACCGTGGTGTGACGCAGGCTGGTCTTGCCGAAGTTGGCGATGCCGCCGCCGCTGCCGCCGGCCTGGTTCTCGACGATGTGGCTCTTCTCGATGTCGGCGGAGCCGCCCGGCTGCACCAGGATGCCGGCGCCGTCGTTGGCCTCCGGCTCCTCCAGCACGCTGGCGCCAGCCTTGGCCGCCGCGGCCTTCGCCGCCGCGGCACCCTTCGGCTCGGCCTGGAGCAGCGGCAGGTACGGCTTGCCGGCCTTGGCCGCCTCGGTGGCCTCGACCGAGTTCGAGTACCGCGACCACACCGTCTCCGCCGAGACCGTCTCCGCCTTCTCCCGCTCGAGGGTCTGGCCGTTCTTGATGGTCAGGCCCTTGAGGGTGAGGTGGCCGCCGCTGCCGACGTTGAAGATGCGGAACTGCTCGGCGGTGGCGTCCCGCACGATCTTGGTGTCGTGGCCCTTGAGCGTGATGGGCTGCTCGATCACCGGCAGGCCGTTGCCGTAGTGGTCGTGCCGGGTCAAGGTGTACGTGCAGTCCTTGGCCAGCTCGAACACGCCGCCGTGGTTGGCGTTGGCGTACACGATCGCCTGGATCAGCTTGTCGGAGTCGCAGGGCACCTCCTTCCCGCGCTCCTTGTGGTCCCGGTCCTTGTGGTCCCGGTCCCGACCTTCTCCGCCTTCGCGGCCCTCCTCGCCCTCGCGGCCCTCCTTCTCGCGGTCCGCGTCCTGGTCGCCGTCCATGCTGACCTGAGCGGTGGCCCACTTCAGGCCGTCCGCACCTACCGCGCCGGCGCCGGTGGCCACGCCCACGGCGGCGAGGCTGACCACGCCGGTCAACCCGGCCACACCACTGGCGAGCCAGAGCTTGCGGCGACGCTTGGGCGCCGCCGGCTGCTCGGAGTCGTTGTTCGTTAGGTAGTTGGACATCGGAGCTCTCTGCCCTCTCCTCGTACCAGACAGGGTCGCAGCGCCACAGGCGAGCGTCCCCTGCTACAAATCGGTTGTAGCTCCCGAACTAGACAATATGAGAATCTTCCTCGTCTCGCGGGCATATGCGAAAGAACCCCGCATTAGGTCCGGGGTGCCCTCTGGCCGGTGCGGACGGTCCGCGCCGGCCCATCCACCGCAGCGACGTCGGTAGGGGAGTCCGCAGGAAAACGGGTGCTCTCGGCGCGGAACAGCCCGTTCGGCGGAAGAACGGCCACGAGGGCCGGGAGCGAGAGGGCTCCTCCGGCCGCCGGGGCGGCTCGTGGAGGAGCCCTCTCTCTATGTGGTGTCGCTCTCGGGTGTTCAGGCGAAGCAGCGGTCGGGGATGACCGTGCTGCCCTTGCAGTTCGTCGGCCGGTTGTCCTTCACGGCGGACTTCCGGTCGATCAGGACGCCGTCGTTGTTGGTGAAGATGCCACCCGGCGGCGCGGTGGCGACGTTGTGGACCACCTTCGTGCTGATCAACTTCGTCCGGCCGAAGTCGTTCAGGATGCCGCCGCCCACCCCGTACTCGCCGACCGCCTGGTTGCCCAGCACCTCGCTGTCGCGCAGGGTGACGGTGCCCTCGTCGTTGTACAGACCCCCGCCGCCCCCACCTGCGGCGACGTTCTCCTTGATCACGCTGTGCTCGATCACGGCGTTGCTGCCTCCGCCGACGCCGACGCCGCCGGCCTCTCCGTCCGCGTAGTTCCTGGCGACCACGACCTTCTCCAGGGACAGCCTGCCGTCGCTGAAGGTGACCAGCCCGCCCGCGTCCGTGCCGGCGGTGTTGTCCGTGATCTCGCTCTGCGTGAGCACGATGTCGCCCCTGTTGTCGAAGACGCCACCGCCGATGGACGAGGTCCGGTTGTGGCTGATGGTGCTCTTCCACACCCAGACGGTGCCGCCGCCCACCGTCGTGCCGTTCGGGGTCGTGCCGTTGGCGATGCCGCCGCCGCCCAGCCGGGCGCTGTTCTTCGACACCTTGGACTCCTCGACCCGCAGCACCCCGACGTTGAAGATGCCGCCGCCGAAGCCGCTGGCGCTGTTCTCCTCGACCGAGGTGTGGCGCAGGTTGGTGGTGCCGAAGTTGGCGATGCCGCCGCCGTTCCAGCCGGCGTGGTTCTGCACGATCCTGCTGTGCTCCAGGTCGGCGCGACCGCCCCGCTGGACCAGGATGCCCGCCCCGTCGGCGCCGGCGGGCGCGGCCGTCGCGGTGCCGTCCGGCCGGGCCGTCGGAGCGGCCGGCAGTTCGGCGGCGGCGGTGGCCGGGCCCTTGGGTGCCGTCATCGCCGGTCCACGGGCCGGTTCCGCCGCGGCCGCCGCAACCTCCGTCGGCTTCGCGCGCCCGAACGAGCTGACCGGTGCCGGGACGGTCTTCGCGGCGACGGTCTGCCCGCCCTTGACGGTCACGTCCTTCAGCGTCAGGTGACCGCCACTACCGACGTTCAGGATCCGGAAGCGCTCGGCCTCGGCCGCCCTGACGATCGCGGTGCCCTCGCCCTTGAGGACGATCGACTCCTTGATCACGGGCAGGCCGTTGCCGTACTCGCTGCGCGTCAGCTCGTACGTGCAGTGCCTGGCGAGCTTCAGCGTCGCGCCGTCGGTCCGGTTGGCGTGGATGATCGCCTGGATCAGCTTGTCGGTGTCGCAGGGCACCTCCGTCACCCGACCGTCGTGCCCGCGGTCCTTGTCGCCGCTCCAGTCACCACCCGACCAGGCGTTCCCGCCCTCGGCGGCGGGGTTGCCGCCGGCCTCGTCGTCGGCCTTGCCAGCGTCCTCGTCGGTCCTGCCGGCGTCGCTGACGTTCTGCTTCGGGGCCGACGCCTGGGCGTCGGAGAGCCGCTCGGAGTCGCCGGACTTGTCGTCGCGGGCGGCCAGGCCGCCCAGCGCCGCCAGGCCGACGACGCCGGTCAGTCCGGCCACCCCGGCAGCCAGCCAGAGTTTGCGCCGCCCTCGCATCGGTGTGCCCACGGGCGGGCCACCGTCAGGTCTCGTTACGTCATCGGACATCAGAGCCTTCCGCCCTTTCCTGCTCTCACGGGGACCGCACCACACAAGACGGCGCGATAAGCCACAAATGGGTTGCAGCCTCTGTAGACCACCGTATGAGAACGATTCTCGCGATGGTGCGTTATCCGAGTAATCCACACATTCGCCTCACGTCGGCTGTCGCTCCGCAGCGGGCCGCTACCGGGCAGGGGCACCACCTGGGCAGCACAAACACCCGCAGGGACAGCTGACCGGCGCTCGCCGGCTCGACGAATTGCCCCAGTGAAGGCGCCCCCGCCTGCTGGCCGGCGACCGGCGCCACCAGGAGGGCGCCCGCGCGTGAAGTTCCGGTGCGGCCCGGCCACCACCAGGACAAGGTCGTACGCGAAGTTCCGGCGCGGCCCGGGGCAGGCCGTCGTGACGACCCTTCCCGGGCGGCGCCGGAACGCGCTGCGCAGCGCCGACTGTCCGCCCGATCAGCCGAAGCAGTTCGGAACCGGGGTCGGGCTGCCCTCGCAGTTCGTGGGCTTGTTCCGGATGATCACCGTCTCGTCGTCGACGGTGACTCCGTCGTTGTCCGAGGAGACGCCTCCCGGCGCGAGGAGCGACGAGTTCTCGGTGATCCGTGACCTGATCACGGAGATCCTTCCGCCCTGGTTGTAGACCCCGCCCGCGACCTGCAGGTCCACGGCGACCCGGTTCCGGTCGACCTCGCTGTGGAAGATCACCACCTGGCCGCTGTCGTTGGCGACACCGCCGCCGTTGCCCCGGGTCACGTTCTCGTTGACCTTGCTGTTCGAGATCGACAGTCCGCCGAAGACCGCGGCGAGGTTGGCGATGCCGCCGCCGTCGCCGTCGGCGGTGTTGCCACGGACGGTGCTGTGCTGCACGTACATCGTCCCCGCGTTGCGGATACCGCCGCCGCTCGCACCGCTCTGGTTGCCGAACACGTGGCTGCGCTTGACGGTCGTGGCGACGTTGGGGTTGCCGCCGCTCTGGATGCCGCCGCCCGAGCCCTCGGCGATGTTGTGCGAGATCGTGGTGTCGGTGACGACGGCGGAGGCGACGTTCTCCAGTCCGCCGCCGGTGTCGCCGCTCTGGTTGTGGCTCACCCGGACGCCCTCGAGGAAGAGCTGACCGACGTTGCGGATCCCGCCGCCGCTGCCCACGGCGGTGTTGTCGGTGACCTCGCTGCCGTGCCTGCCCTCCTCGCGGTCGTCGCCCCTGTCGTCCTTCTCGTTGTCCCGGCCGGGACCGCCCGCGTCCCGGGCGGCCGAGGCGCCGCCAGCGGCCCCCGCCGTGGTCCCGTCCCCGACGACCGCCTTGCCGTCGGCGTCCAGGCCGGCCGGGGCTTTGGTGTCGGTGCCGTCGGGGTTGAGGCCGCCGGGAGCTTTGGTGTCGGTGCCGCCGGGGGCCTTCGTGTCGGTGCCGCCGGGGGCCTTCGTGTCGGTGCCGTCGGTGTCCAGGCCGGCAGGGGCCTTCGTGTCGGTGCCGTCGGTGTCCAGGCCGGCGGGGGCCTTCGTGTCCGTGCCCGCGGGATCCGTGGGCCCGGCGGGGGCTTCGGCGCCGGTGCTCGGGGCGGTGCGCCCGTCGGCCGACGGGGCGGTCCCGTCGGTGCCGCTGAGGTCGCCCGGGGTGGTGTCGTGGTGCCCCGTGCCGGCCGCGTTCTTCTCTCCGTCGGTGTGCTCCTCGCCCTTGCCGTCCGGGCCGGTGGCACGCGTGGACAGGATCCGGGTGACGCCGAAGTTCGTGACACCACCGCCGGCGCTGCTGCTCTGGTTTCCGGTGATGCGGCTGTCGAAGATGGTCGCCCTGCCGCCGGCCTGCACCAGGAGGCCACCGCCGCCCAGCCCGGGCTGGGCGAACCCGCCCTTGACCGTGAGGTCGTGCAGGGTCAGGTCGCCGCCGACCCCCACGTTGAAGATCCGGAAGGCGGCGGCGTTCGTGGCGCGCAGGACTGTGGCGTTCTCGCCCTCGATCGTGACCGGTCGGACGATCTCTGGCAGGCCGTTCCCCTCCCGGCTCAGCGTCAGCAGGTACGTGCAGTCACGCGCGAGCTTGAGCGTCCCACCGTGACCGGCGTTCACCCGGTTGAGTTCGACGATCAGTCTGTCGGTGTCGCAGGGCACGTCCGTGACGTCCTGCTCCTTGTCGTTGCGTCCCTTCTCGGCCGGTCCCTTGCCGGCCGCTCCGGGGTCCTGTCCGCCGGGATTCATGCCGGCGGCCGCAGCGTCGACCCGGTCGTCCGGGCCCAGCGGTGCCTCAGCCTGCGCGGCCGCCCCGGTGAGCTGCCGGCCGGCCACGTTCCCGAGGCCGCCCGTCGCGGATGCGCCCGGCAGCGTGACCACCCCGCTGGCAGCCAGGCCGACCGCGCCGGTCAGGCCGGCCACTCCGGTGGCGACCCACAGGACGCGCCGCTTGCGGCGACGCCCCGTCGGGCCCCCTGCCCCGGTTGCTTCGGACTGATTGGTTGACATGTGCTCTCACCCACATCTTTCGTATCCAACGGGCACGTACCGCCGCAGGAGGCGTAAGCAGCCCTGAATCGGTTAGACAGGTTCGGTGTCAACATAAGTGAGCTGTCTTCGCGATGAGGATGAAAGTGAAAGTCCTGCGCTTTCGGGGCGTTATGCGGACGGATCCCGCCGGCAGTGCCGTGCGGCGACATCGCCGCCGCCGGTGGCCGGACGGCGAACAGCCCGGCCGCGACGGGGGTCGCGCCGGGCTGCGGCGAGGATGCGGGGTGCGGTCAGTCCGGCAGTCGCGGACCCGCCTCGCGCTGCTCGGCCAGCCAGGTCTCCACCTCGCCGGCGGCGCGCGGCAGCCCGGCGGAGAGGTTCACCGCGCCGGTCGCGGTGACCAGGATGTCGTCCTCGATCCGGATGCCGATCCCGCGCAGCTCCTCGGGAACCAGCTCGTCCTCCGGCTGGAAGTAGAGCCCGGGCTCGACGGTGAGCACGTAGCCCTCGCCCAGCGTGCCGTCCCGGTACTTCTCCTTGCGGGCGTTCGCGCAGTCGTGCACGTCGATGCCGAGCATGTGGCTGGTGCCGTGCAGCGTCCAGCGCCGGTAGACCGTCGACCGTTCGTCCATGGCCTCGTCGACGCCCACCGGCAGCAGACCCAGGTCGGACAGCGCCTGGGCGAGCACCCGCATCGACGCCAGGTGGACCTCCCGGAACGCCACCCCGGGGCGGATGGCGTCGATGCCGGCCTGCTGCGCGGCGTGCACGGCGTCGTAGACCTGGCGCTGGAGCGGGCTGAACCGGCCGTCGACCGGCAGCACCCGCGTGACGTCGGCGGTGTAGAGGTTGCGGTTCTCCACGCCCATGTCCATCAGCAGCAGCTCGCCCGGCCGGGTGGCGCCGTGGTTGTGCACCCAGTGCAGGATCGTGGCGTGCTCGCCCGCGCCGACGATCGAGCCGTAGCCGACGTCGTTGCCGTCGTACCGGGCGCGCAGCGCGAAGATCCCCTCCAGCAGCCGCTCCGACACGCCCCGGTCCGCCGGCAGCGCCCGGGCCACGTCCTCGAACCCCCGGACGGTGGCGTCGACCGCGTCCTGGAGCTGGGCGATCTCCCACTCGTCCTTGACCAGCTTCAGCTCCGAGATGGCGATCGCCAGCTCCCGGTCGCGGGCCGGCTGGCCCTCGGCGCGGTGGCCGTCGTACGGGCGCACGGCCGTGTCCACCCGTGGGTCGAAGCCGCGCAGCACCCGGGTACGCCCCGGCGCCAGGTCGGCCAGCGTCGCGTCCAGCTCGGTCAGGTCCGCCGTGGGCAGGCCCAGCTCGGCCGACTTCTCGGCCAGGGTGTGCCGCCGGCCCACCCACAGCTCGCCGTGCCGGCTGCGGAAGAACTCGTCGGTCAGCCGCGACGACCGGGGCCGCATGTAGAGGGTGGCGTCGTGGCCCGACCCGTTCGGCCGCAGCACGAGCACCCCGTCCGGGTCGTGGTCACCGGTGAGGTAGACGAAGTCGCTGCCCGGCCGGAAGGGGTGGTCGGTGTCGTTGGCACGTACCTTCTCGCCGCCGGTGGGGATCACCAGGGTCTCGCCCGGGAAGGCCGCCGAGAGCGCGGCCCGGCGCTTGGCGTGGTGGGGCACCTCGGGCCGCGGGCCGACCGGCAGGGTGGTGTCCCGCCAGCCCTGCCGCATGAACGCCAGGAACGCCTCGGGGAAGTCCGGGTCGTGCGACCCGGTGCCGTCCGCCGGCCTGCTGTCGGTGCGTCCCTCGGTCATGCTCCGCCCCCTCCGCATCCCCATCGTCGCAGGTCAGACGGTACCGCGCGGCGCGGCAGCCGGATCGCGCCGGGACGGGCGGCGGCCGGCGAGCCGGGCGGTGGGCGATCCGGAGCGCGCGGAACGCGCGGGCCGGGCAGCCTCGCGGCGTGGAGCCCAGCGGTGCCGCGACGCCCGCTCGGGCCGCGTGGAAAGATGGCGACCATGTGCGGACTCCTGGCCTTCTTCAGCGCGCGCGGCGACGCCGCCGCCCACCGCGACAACATCGCCGGGGCGTTGGAATGCCTGCACCACCGCGGACCGGACGAGACCGGTGTCGAGGTGGTCGGCGACGCCTCCGGCCGGTACGCGGACGGCGTGTTCGCGCACAAGCGGCTGGCGATCATCGACGTGGCCTCCAGCCAAGAGCCCCTGTCCTACGCGAACGGGCGCTACCTGCTCACCTTCAACGGCGAGATCTACAACTACATCGAGCTGCGCGAGGAGCTGATCCGCAGCTTCGGCGCGCAGTTCGCCACCGCCGGTGACGGAGAGGTGATCGTCGCCGGCTACCACTACTGGGGCGAGCAGGTGCTCACCCGGCTGCGCGGCATGTTCGCCTTCGTCATCTGGGACCGGCAGGAGCGCCGCGCGTTCGGCGGCCGGGACTACTTCGGGATCAAGCCGCTGCACTACCTGGAGACCGCCGACGGCCTCTACCTGGCCTCGGAGAAGAAGGCGCTGCTGCCCTTCGCGCACTCCAACTACCAGGGCGACGCCGGCATCGACACGGCCAACCTGAGCCACTACCTGACCCTGCAGTACGTGCCCGAGCCCGGCACCCTGCACAAGGGCATCAGCCGGATCGGCTCGGGTGAATACCTGACCTGGACCCCGGGCGGGCGGATCGACGTGCGCCGGTGGTACCGGCCGGTGTTCCGGCCCACCCCTGTCGACGACGAGCAGCGGCTCTACCACGAGATCCGGGAGACGCTGCGGGAGAGCGTCCGGATGCACATGCGCTCCGACGTGCCGGTCGGCTCGTTCCTCTCCAGCGGCATCGACTCGACCGCGGTGGTCGCCCTGGCCCGGGAGTTCAACCCGAACATCCTGACCTTCACCGTCGGCTACGACGTCCCGGGCTACTCGGAGATCGACGTCGCCCAGGACTCGGCCCGCCACCTCGACGTGACGACCATCCCGACCAAGATCGGGCCGTACGACATGATCGAGGCGCTGCCGAAGATCGTCTGGCACCTGGACGACCCGGTGGCCGACCCGGCCCTGGTGCCCCTCTACTTCGTGGCGAAGAAGGCCGCCGAGCACGTCACCGTGGTGCTCTCCGGTGAGGGCGCCGACGAGTTCTTCGGCGGCTACACCATCTACCGCGAGCCGCTGTCGTTGAGCTCGGTCAACGGGCTGCCCGACGGGGTGCAGAAGGGGCTGCGGGCGGTCTCCAAGGCCATCCCGCAGGGCGTGAAGGGCAAGAGCTTCCTGGAGCGCGGCACCACCCCGATCGAGCAGCGCTACTACGGCAACGCCCGGATGTTCACCGAGGAGGAGAAGCAGCACCTGCTGCGCCGCTACGACCCCTCGGTCCGCTACACCGACGTCACCGCGCCCATCTACGCCGAGTGCACCGAGCTCGACGACGTCACCAAGATGCAGTACGTCGACCTCTACACCTGGCTGCGCGGCGACATCCTGGTCAAGGCCGACCGGATCTCGATGGCGCACTCGCTGGAGGTGCGGGTGCCCTTCCTGGACCGGGCGGTCTTCGACGTGGCGGCACGGATCCCGGTGGACCTCAAGCTCCCGCCCCGCTCCGACGCCACCAAGTACGCGATGCGCCAGGCGCTGCAGGGCGTGGTGCCGCCGGCCATCGTCAACCGCAAGAAGCTCGGCTTCCCGACCCCCACCCGGGTCTGGCTGCGCGGCGAGATGTACGAGTGGGCCCGGCACGTGCTGTCCACCTCGGGCGCCGGTGACCTGCTCGATCTGTCGTACGCGATGCGGCTGCTGGAGGAGCACAAGCGGGAGGAGGCCGACCACTCCCGCAAGGTGTGGACGGTGCTCATCTTCTGCATCTGGCACGCCATCTTCGTCGCCAAGACCCTCGACCCGGGCATCCAGCGCAACCAGTCCGCCCTGCTCACCAAGCCCGTGGTCGGCTCGATGGTCCGCTGACCCGGCCACTGAAACCGGGCCCCGCGCCCTGGCCGTCGGCCACACGCGCCTGGCCGTCGGCCGCGCCGTCGATCAAGAGGTTTGCGTCCCCGGACTCGTTCCCGGGGACGCAAACCTCTTGATCACTTCAGGGGCCGAACCTGGGGGCCGGGTCGGGGTCTCAGCGGCCGGAGCAGGTGACCGTGGGCAGGGTGTTGGTGCCGTTGGTGGTGGCGACGAAGCCGAAGGTCGTGGTGCCCTCCGGGGCTATCGTGCCGTTGTAGGGCGCGTTGGTCACGGTGACCGACGAGCCGGATCCGCTCAGCGTGCCGCTCCAGAGGCTGTTGATGGTCTGCCCGCTGGGCCACGTCCAGTTGGCCGTCCAGCCCGACCAGGTCGACGAGCTGTGGTTCATGATCATGACCTCGCCCTGGAAGCCGCCGTTCCAGGTGCCGACCACCTTGAAGATCGGCATGCAGTCCCCGCCGTGCGGCGGGGGCGTGGTCGGGTTCGGCGGCGGCGTGGTCGGGTTGGGCGGCGGGGTCGTCGGGTTGGGCGGGGGAGTGGTCGGGTTGGGCGGCGGCGTGCCGCCCGGGCCGACGCCGGTGACCTCGCCGTTGCCGCCGTCGAAGGTGACGTCCGAGCAGCCGAAGAAGTTCTCCTGGCTGTCGGAGCGCACCCAGCGCGAGTAGATGAGGTGCCGGCCGCTCTTGTTGGTGGGCAGGTTGCCGCTGAAGTAGTAGTGCCCGTCGTTGGTGCCGCTCGATCCGCGCTGCGGCGGGTTGGTCACCGTCAGGAACGGCTCCTCCAGGTCGCTCCAGGCCAGCGGCCGGCCCGGGCTCCAGCTGTCCTTCGTGACGTAGAAGTAGAACGTGCCCGGGTGGTGGGCCCAGTTGCTGTAGCGGAACTCCATCCGGGCCCCGGCCGTCAGGTGGGTCAGCGGCCAGTCGGTGCGGGCCAGGTCGTAGCCGGCGAAGCCCGGGTTGCCGCCGCTGCACAGCTTGCCGTCCGGGATGAAGCCGACGGTCCGGCCTGCGGCGTCGGAGCGCAGCACGCTGAACCAGTTGTAGAGCGAGTTGGCCCCGCTCTGCGCCACGGCGGCGGAGCACGCCGGGTTGTTCGGCTTGATCTCGCCGGTGGACGAGAGGCCGTCCTTCCAACAGAGGAAGGTGCGGCTGCCGGGGGCCATCGGGGTGCCGTGCGCGGCGGCGGGGTCGGGCCCCGCCGTCAGGACGACGGCGCCGGCGAGAAGGGTCGCGGCCGCGGTGAGCAACGCGGCCATACGCGATCGGTGGGACACGGGGGTTCTCCTCACTCGTGGGACGGGGGAGTCCCACGGGCAACGCGCGGGGTGGCAGCACCGGCCGCCCCGCTGCGACGCGGGCAAGACGGTCGCGGCGGACGTGCCCCGGCGCGGATGGCCGGCGTACGTGCGCCGTCGGCGGCCCGACTCGCGGGCCGGTGCCCTCGCGTGGTTGTGAACCCGGCGCCGGCGGCGCGGCAGCCCCCGCACCGCCCGGCAAGCGCCATCCCACCACGGGACGGTGACGAGGCGCAATAGCCGTTGCTCGATGTGTCAGTAGCGCTCGACGAGGTGTTCCCGGCCGGGCGGCGGCTCGTAGGGCTCCGGCCAGAACTCGGTGACCTCGCGGACGAGACCGGCTTCGTCGAGATCGAGGAAGCTCGCGGCGGGAACCTCCTCGCCCGCGAGGACACAGGTGATCCAGGCGGCGGCGTGCCGACCCGAGGCCACCGCCCGGGTCACCGTGAGGTGCCAGTCGCCGGGGTACTCCTGGTTGAGGCGCAGGAACGACTCCCGGCCCACGACCCGTTCGCGGGTCTGCGGCAGGTGGTAGACCACGTCGTCGGCGAGCAGCCGGCCGAAGGCCGCCCAGTCCCTCGCCTCCAAGGTTGCCCAGTAGGCCGATACCGTGGCTTCAGCGCTCGTCATGGCGCGTACTGTGCCAGCCTGGTACGACAAGATCGCTCGGCACGCGGCGTGGACGGAGGACCGCAATGGGATACGCGGTGGTGCTCGGCGAGGCACTGGTCGACCTGCTCGACACCGAGCGCGACGGCGAGCCGGTCTACCGGCAGGCCGTCGGCGGTGGGCCGCTGAACGTGGCGGTCGCCGTCGCCCGGCTCGGCGGCGCGGTGCAGTTCGTCGGGTCGCTCGGCGACGACGTCCTGGCCGGGCGGATCCGCGACTTCCTGACCGGCGCGGGCGTCGGCCTGGCCGGTGCGGTCACCGTTGCCGCCCCGACCGCGCTGGCGGTGGCCACCTTCGCCGGCCCGGAGCCCGACTTCCGGTTCTACGGCGTGCCGCCCTCCTACGGCCTGCTCGGCCCCGACGACCTCGACGCCGACCTGGTGGCGGGAGCCGACGTCCTCTACTGCGGGTCGATCGTGCTGCTCCAGCCGCCGGCGCTGGCCGCCGCGCGCCGGGCCTGGGGGCTGGCGTCCGGGCTGCGGGTCTTCGACCCCAACGTCCGTCCCCGGCTGCTCGACGGGCCGACCGCGCTGGCCGGGCTGCGCGAGGTGGTGGCCGAGTTCGCCGCCGGCGCCCACCTGGTCAAGCTCAGCGCCGCCGACGCGAAGCTGCTCTACCCGGGCGAACCCGAGGAGGGCGTGGCGGCCTACCTGCGGGAACTCGGCGCGGGCATCGTGGTGGTCACCCTCGGCGCCGCCGGCGCGGTGGTCGCCGCCGCCGGCGCCGATCCGGTACGCGTACCCGCGCCGAAGGTCGCCGCGGTGGACGCCACCGGCGCGGGCGACTCGGTGATGGGCGCGCTCGTCGCGGAGTTGCTGGCCGGCGGCGAGCCCACCGATCCGACGGGCTGGCACGAGCGGGTGGCGTTCGCGCTGCGGGTCGCCGGCCTGGTCTGCGAGTCACCCGGCGGCGCGACCGCCATGCCCACCCGCGCGCAGGTTGACGCCCGCTTCACCCGCTAGGCCGGCGGCCGGGCCCGCAGGGCCCGGACGGACCAGTCGAGGGCCGGCGCCAGGCTCTCGGGTGCCGGCCAGCCGTGACCACGGAGAGCAGCCGCAGGTGACGCAAGGCGGTCGCCGTCAGGCGGTGCCGTCGAGTTCGGCGTAGCCGCGGCGGGCGGCGTGCAGGGCGGGACGGGCGCCGAAGGGCGCCTCGGCGGCGACGCGCTCCGGCGGGGCGCCGCCGGTGTGACCGGCGCGGATGAGCCAGGCCAGCTCGACGAGCTGGGCGTGCTGCGCGCGCACGAACGCCGCGTCGACCGGCTCGCCGTGCCCCGGCACGACCACCGTGGCCGGGGTGGTCGTCCGCAGCAGCTCGGCCACCGTGTCGGGCCACTGCAACGGGTACGACTCCTCGAAGGCCGGCGGGCCGCTCTGCTCCACCAGGTCCCCGGCGACCAGCACGTCGACGTCGGGCACGTGCACCACCAGGTCACCGGCGGTGTGCCCGCGACCGGGGTGGCGCAGCACCACCCGCCGGCCGCCCACGTCGAGCACGGTCTCGCCGTGCACGGTGTGCGTCGGCGCCAGCAGCTCCGTGCCGGCCACCTCGGCGGCCAGCACGGGGTGCGTGTCGCGCAGTTCCGCGTACGCCTCCCGGCGCAGCCGGTCCGGCTCGCGCATCGCCTCGGCGGCCAGCTCGTGGGCGTACACCGGGCGGGGCGGGTCGGCGGCGAGGGTGGCGTTGCCGAAGCAGTGGTCGAAGTGGTGGTGGGTGTTGACAAGCGTCCACGGATGGGGGGTGACCGCCCGGGCGGCGGCGGCCAGCTCGGCGGCCTGCCCGGCGGTGGAGAGCGTGTCGACCAGCAGGGCGGCCCCGTCGCCGACGACGAGCGTGACGTTGACGTGCAGCAGCGGCTCGCGCAGCACGTGCACCCCGTCGGCGACCCGCGCGAAGCGGGCGGTCACGACGACCGCGCGGCGCGTTCCACGAAGCGCTGCCGGTCGACCAGCACCCGCTCCACCCGGCCCTCGGCGACCGTCTCGTCGCCGTCGCTGACGCTGACCTCGAAGTACAACCGCCGCCCCTCGACCGCGGTCAGCCGGGCCTGCGCCACCACCGTGCGCCCCACCGGGGTGGCCGCCCGGTGGTCGAGCTCGACCCGGGTGCCGACGGTGGTCGACCCGCCGGGCATCCGGGCGGCGGTGGCCGCCACCGTGGCGGCCTCGGCGAGGGCGAGCACCCGGGGCGTGCCCAGGACGGGCACGTCTCCGGAGCCGACCGCCTGGGCGGTGTCGGTGTCGGCGACGGTCAACTCCACCCGGGCGGTGAGGCCCGGGGTCAGCGCGGGCTCCGGCTGCTCCTGCATGGCCAAAGCCTAGACGAGGCGGCGGCGGGCGGCGGGGCGTGCGCGTCGGTCGCCCCCACCGGCGCACACCGCCCCTGGGCGACGCGGAACCGGCGTACCCGGCCGCCGGTTCCGCCGGGCCCGAGAGGACGGCGCGGCCGGGTGGTCGGCGTGGGTCGATGCCGCCCGCGCCGCTAACCTTGACCGCGATGTCTGTCGCGACCGACCCCCAGCCCCCCGCCCGGACCGAGCCCCCCGCCGCACCCGACGGCGGGCGTCGTCGCGTGGTCGCGATGACACTCTGGGGGGTCGCCTTCGTCGCCGGTTGGCTCGGCATCGGCCTGCCGACCGACCCGGCGTACGCGTTCCTGTGGATCTGGGCGGGGACGATCGCCTGGAACAGCAGCCGGCCGTGGCGCAGCCACCTGCGCTTCGCGCGGGACTGGGTGCCGGTGGTGCTGCTGCTGGCCGTCTACAACCTGTCCCGGGGCTTCGCCGACAACGGCGCCACCCCGCACGCGTACGAGCTGATCGTCGCCGACCGGGTGATGTTCGGCTGGGCGACGGGCGGGCAGGTGCCGACGACCTGGCTCCAGGAGCACCTCTACCGGCCCGAGGTGCACTGGTGGGACGTCGCCGTCAGCTGGGTCTACTTCTCGCACTTCGTGGTGGCGCTGGCCGCCGCGGCGGTGCTCTGGCTGCGGGACCGGGGGCGGTGGGCGGCCTTCATGCGCCGCTGGGGCTTCCTGTGCGCCACCGGCCTGGTCACCTACTTCCTCTACCCCGCCGCCCCGCCCTGGTGGGCGGCGCAGAACGGGCTGCTGGAGGAGGTCGCCCGGATCTCCACGCGCGGCTGGAAGGCGTTCGGCATGCACGGCGCCGGCAACCTGCTCAACGCCGGGCAGATCGCCTCCAACCCGGTGGCCGCGATGCCGTCGCTGCACACCGCGTTCGCGCTCTTCGTGGTGCTGTTCTTCCTGCGGCAGACCCGCCGCCGCTGGTGGCCGCTGCTGCTGGCGTACCCGCTGGCGATGACGTTCACCCTGGTCTACTCGGGCGAGCACTACGTCATCGACGTGCTGGTCGGCTGGGCGTACGTCGGGATGACCTTCCTCGCGGTCGGCCTGGCCGAGCGCTGGTGGGCGGCCCGCAAGGCCCGCCGGGCCCCGGCGACGGAGTCCGATGCCGCGCCGGCCGATCCGCCGGCCGCCGCCGAGCCGCCGCCGGTGACGGCGGCCCACTGACCGCCCCGGGCGGGGTCAGCCCGCCCGGCGGGCCGCGCGCGAGCGGGCCGTCAGCTCCGCCGCCAGGGCCCACGCCTCGGCGAGGTCCCGGTCGCGGGCGGCCGCGCCGGCGCCGCCGGCGGTATCGGCGTGCACCGTCGCCAGCCGCAGCCGCCGCTGCGCCGGCCCCTGCACGACCCGCACGCTCTGGATCCGGGCGTACGGCACGAGCGCCAACTGCCGGGTGAGCAGGCCGGAGCGGACGGCGAAGACCCGGTCGTCGAGCCCGGCGCCGAGCACGCCCCGGCTCAGCGGGTTGAGCCAGCGGGCCCGCGTCGGCGGCGGGCTCAACGGCAGCGCGGCCAGCCGCACCCCGGGCAGCACCTCGGTCACGATCGCCTCGCCGGTCGCCAGGTCACCGACGGGGAGCAGCCGGTCCGGCCGGTTGCGCTCGTCGGCCTCGCCGGCGGAGTAGCCGGCCACCTCCAGGCGCAGCCGCAGCCAGCCCTTGACCCGCCACAGCAGCGGCCAGGTCACCCCGACGGCCTGCACCCGGTCCAGCGGCACGGTCTGCGCGCGGGTCTCCAGCAGGCCGTTGCGGATCCGCAGCGTGCCCTCGTCCCGGGCGAGCCGGAAGTTCCAGTCGTCGAGCACCCGCCGCACCGGTTGCAGCAGCACGCCGGCCATGGCGGTGAGGGTGCTCGCCACCGCGACGAACGACCAGGAGTCCTCGGAGAGGAACTGCGCCACCACGAACGCGACGCCGAACGGGATCATGAACGCCTGCGGGGTCAGCAGCTGGCTGACCAGCAGGTCGTTGTTGGCCACGGCGTGCAGCGGCCGGCCGGGCGGTGGTGCCGGCGTCCCCGCCGGTCCCGCGGCCACTCCCGCCGGCGGCGCGCCCGGCTCGACCGCGATCCGTCCGGCGAGGGCGAGCAGCCGCTGGCGCAGCGCGCTCGCCTCGGCGACGCTCAGGTAGGCCAGCGGCGCCTCCGTCTTGCCCCCGCCCACCACCTCCAGCCGCAGCTCGGCCAGGCCGGTGAGCTGGGCGAGCAGCGGGCGGACCACCTCGACGGCCTGGAGCCGCTCCAGCGGGATCGCCCGGGTGCGCCGCCAGAGGAGGCCCTCGTGCACCCGCAGCTCGCGGCCCACCACGTGGTAGCCGGTGTAGTACCAGCTCACCACGGCCAGCACGGTGGCGCCCAGGGCCAGCACCACCGCCATCAGCGCGAACCAGCCGAAGCCGACCCGCGACAGCGTCGACCACGACAGGCCGGCGATCACCACGACCAGGGACTTGGCGCCGTGCAGGGCGGGACTGAGCGGGTGCAGCCGCTGCCGTGGCTCGGCGCCCTCGGGCGCCCCGGCGGACCAGACCGGCCCCGGCGGCACGGGCCCGATCGCCGGGGGCGCGGAACTGGACCCGGCGTCGCGCCATGCCGCCTCCGGCGGCACATCGGGTCCGGGCGGCTCCGGCGGGACGCCCGGCTCCGCCGGGGACGGTCCGGCGTGGTCCGTGCCCCGGGCGGCCGGGTCGCTCACAGGCCCTCCGCCCGGTCCTCGCCCAGCGCGGTGAGCCGGTCGCGCAGCCGGGACGCCTCCGCCGGGCGCAGCCCGGGCACCCGGGCGTCGCTCGCCGCGGCGGCCGTGTGCAACTGCACGGTGGCGAGCTCGAACGCGCGCTCCAGCGGCCCCGCGCTGACGTCGACGAACTGCATCCGCGAGTACGGCACGATGGAGAGCCGCCGCACCAGCAGCCCGTGCCGGACCAGCAGGTCGTCCTCCCGCTCCGCGTAGCCCCAGGCCCGTACGGCGCGGACGATCGTCACGCCCCGCAGGACGCCGAACAGCAGTACCAAGCCGAGTGCCGCGCCGAGGAAGCCACTGCCGCTGAACGCCCAGCCGACGCCCAGCCCGAGGGCGAGGACGATCAGCACCAGCGCCAGGCGGATCAGCTCCACCCAGATCAGGTCGGACGAGATCGGCTGCCAGCGGACGGTGTCCGGCCACGGCTCCAGGGGGCCCGCCGGCGGTAGGGGTGGCGCCGGCGGCGGGCCGGCGGACCCGTCACTGCTCACCGGGGACATCCGTTGTGCGCGCTCACCCTTCGAGCGTAGGCGATCCGGGCGCCGGTACGACCTCCCGGAGGAAGCCACGGGCGTCGAGGAAGTCGCCGAGGGTGGCGCGGTGCGCGGTGCACGCGAGCCAGGTCTTGCGTCGGTCGGTGTCGTGCAGCCGGGGATTGTTCCACCTCAGCGCCCAGTGGGCGGGGGCACGACAGCCGCGGGACGAGCAGACCAGCGGCTCGTCGGCGGGAAGGGGGCTGCTCATCCCGGCCAGTCTAGGGGCGGTGGCGGCACCGGAAGTTTGAGCGCCGGGCGGCCACGGGGGGAGCCGCCCGGCGACGGGTGAATGGTACACGCGCGGGGCCCATCCCTGTCCACCCGTGAGCGGCGATTTCGTACCGCCCGACGGCGTGGCGGGCCCGCGACCCGGCATCGGGGACGCGGCGGCGAGAATCGGCTTCTCCCCACCTCGGCACTCAGCCGGGCATGCGAGTCTTGATACGCACCACGCCGCGCGACAACCGATCATGCTGTGGAGGACCGGTGGCCCAGCCGACCACGCCCGACGCCCCGACGCCGAACGGGACGGGCCCGGAGACACCCGAGCCGGTGACCACGCCGGCCGAGGACGCGACCCTGCTCGAGCGGGCGCTGTTCGAGATCAAACGGGTGATCGTCGGGCAGGACCGGATGGTGGAGCGGATGTTCGTCGCGCTGCTCGCGCGGGGCCACTGCCTGCTGGAGGGCGTGCCGGGGGTGGCGAAGACCCTCGCGGTGGAGACCCTCGCGAGGGTGGTCGGCGGCTCCTTCGCCCGGGTGCAGTTCACCCCCGACCTGGTGCCCGCCGACATCATGGGCACCCGCATCTACCGCCAGTCGAGCGAGAAGTTCGACGTCGAGCTGGGCCCGGTGTTCGTCAACTTCCTGCTCGCCGACGAGATCAACCGGGCGCCGGCCAAGGTGCAGTCGGCCTTGCTGGAGGTGATGAGCGAGCGGCAGGTCTCCATCGGCGGCGAGAGCCACCGGGTGCCCGACCCGTTCCTGGTGATGGCGACGCAGAACCCGATCGAGCAGGAGGGGGTCTACCCGCTGCCCGAGGCCCAGCGGGACCGCTTCCTCATGAAGATCGTCGTCGGCTACCCGACCGACGCCGAGGAGCGGGAGATCGTCTACCGGATGGGGGTCGCCCCGCCGCAGCCGGCGCCGGTCTTCACCACCCCCGACCTGATCGCCCTGCAACGCAAGGCGGACCAGGTCTTCGTGCACAACGCCCTGGTCGACTACGCGGTCCGGCTGGTGCTGGCCACCCGCGCCCCGGCGGAGCACGGGATGCCGGACGTCGCCCAGCTCATCCAGTACGGCGCCAGCCCGCGCGCCTCGCTCGGCCTGGTCCGGGCCACCCGCGCGCTGGCGCTGCTGCGCGGCCGCGACTACGCCCTGCCGCAGGACGTGCAGGACATCGCACCGGACATCCTGCGCCACCGGCTCGTGCTCAGCTACGACGCGCTCGCCGACGACGTGCCCGCCGACCACGTGGTGCACCGGGTGATGTCCACCATTCCGCTGCCCTCGGTCGCGCCCCGGCAGCAGGCCACACCGGCACCCATGCCGACCTCCGCGCCGCCCGGCGCCGGTTGGCCCGGGCAGCGCCCGTGACCTCACCCGCCCGTCGGCCTGCCGACGTCCCCTCCGACCGCACCGAGGCCGTCCTGTCGCGGCTGCAACTGATGGTCACCCGCAAGCTCGACGGCCTGCTCCAGGGCGACTACGCCGGCCTGCTGCCCGGGCCGGGCAGCGAGGCGGGGGAGTCCCGGGAGTACCGCCCCGGCGACGACGTACGCCGGATGGACTGGCCGGTCACCGCCCGCACGACGATGCCGCACGTCCGGCGTACGGTGGCCGACCGGGAGCTGGAGACGTGGCTGGCGGTGGACCTCTCGGCGAGCCTGGACTTCGGCACCGGCCGGTGGCTCAAGCGCGACGTCGTGGTGGCCGCCGCGGCGGCGCTGGCCCACCTGACCGTCCGGGGCGGCAACCGGATCGGCGCGGTGATCGGCAGCGGCGGCGGCACGAGCGCGCCGGCCCGCCGGTGGCGCGCCGCGCCGCCGGTCGCCGGCCCGGACGTCTACACCCGGCTGCCCGCGCGCTCCGGCCGCAAGGAGGCCCACGCCCTGCTGCGGGCCATCGCCGGCACCGAGATCCGCCCCGGGCGCAGCGACCTGGGCACGCTTGTCGACATGCTCAACCGGCCGCCCCGGCGCCGGGGCGTGGCGGTGGTCATCTCCGACTTCCTCGCCCCGCCGCAGCGGTGGTCCCGGCCGCTGCGTAAGCTGCGCGTCCGGCACGACGTGGTGGCGATCGAGGTGGTCGATCCCCGGGAGCTGGAGCTGCCCGACGTCGGGGTGCTGCCGGTGGTCGACCCGGAGACCGGCGAGCTGCACGAGGTGCAGACCGCCGACCCGCGGCTGCGCCACCGCTACGCCGAGGCGGCGGCCGCCCAGCGGGCGGAGATCTCCGCGGCGCTGCGCGGCGCCGGCGCGGCCCACCTGCGACTGCGTACGGACCGAGACTGGCTGCTCGACATGGTGCGTTTCGTCGCCGCGCAGCGGCACGCGCGCACCAGGGGGACGACACGATGATCCGCTTTCTGCAACCGTGGTGGCTGCTGGCCGTGCTGCCGGTGCTCGCCCTCGCCGCGCTCTACGTCTGGCGGCAGCTGCACCGCCGGGCGTACGCGATGCGGTTCACCAACGTGGACCTGCTGCGCACCCTGGCGCCGAAGGGGCTGGGCTGGCGGCGGCACGTGCCGGCGACGGCGTTCCTGCTCTGCCTGCTGGTGCTGGCGACCGCGCTGGCCCGGCCGTCGGTCGACACCCGGGAGCCGCTGGAGCGGGCCACCGTGATGCTCGCCATCGACGTGTCGCTGTCCATGCAGGCCGACGACGTGGCGCCGAACCGGCTGGAGGCGGCCCAGGAGGCGGCCAAGCAGTTCGTCGGCGAGCTGCCGGAGAGCTACAACCTTGGGCTGGTCTCGTTCGCCAAGTCGGCGAACGTGCTGGTGCCACCGGGCAAGGACCGGGACGCGGTGACCAGCGCGATCGACGGGCTGGTGCTGGCCGAGGCGACGGCGACGGGCGAGGCGGTCTTCACCTGCCTGGAGGCGATCCGGTCGGTGCCGGCCGACGGCGCGGCGGGGATCCCGCCGGCCCGCATCGTGCTGCTCTCCGACGGGTACCGCACCTCGGGCCGGTCGGTGGAGGAGGCGGCCGCCGCCGCGCAGGCGGCGAACGTGCCGGTCTCCACCATCGCCTTCGGCACCGACTCCGGGCAGGTGGACATCGGCGGCCAGCTGCAACGGGTGCCGGTGGACCGGCTGGCCCTGGCCGACCTGGCCGAGGCCACCGAGGGCTACTTCTACGAGGCGGCGTCGGTGAGCGAGCTGAAGCAGGTCTACCAGGACATGGGCAGCTCGATCGGGTTCCGCACGGAACCCCGCGAGGTCACCCAGTGGTACGCGGGCGTGGCCCTGCTGCTGGCACTCTGCGCGGGGGCCCTCAACCTGCTGTGGTCCTCGCGGATGCTCTGACACGTGGGTCCGGCGGCCGCCGCGTCCCGGCGGTCGGTGCCCGTCGCCGGTGTCAGTGCGCGGCGCCGCCGGCGAGGACGAAGACGACGGCCACCCAGACGGCGGCGAGGGTGAAGCCCAGCGGGGCGACGTAGCGGCTCATGGACGGCTCCGGGCGGCGACTGGACGGTCCGCGCGTGCGGGGGCGGACCGCAGAGGGGTGGGTCGGGACGCGCACACGAAGTCGTGACCGGGCGGCTCCCGGCGCGGCGCGGCCGACCGGCGCGGGGCCGGTGACCGGGCGGGGCGGGGAGCGGAGCTGGGTCAGCTCACCTGCTGAGTCGTGGCTCAGCGGGGCTGACGTTCGGCCCGGCCACGACTGGGAGGATCGCTATCTCGCACAGCGATCACCTCCTGCGGTCGGCGGGGCCCGGAAGCGGACCGCACGGCCCGCAAACGCGGATCATCGTACACCCGCCGGTCGCCGTCGCCGCACTCGGCCGAGCGGCCGGACGGACCTCGACCGAGGGGGCCCGCCGCGTCGCCGGCGGGGCGGGGCAGGGGCCGGTGCCGGGCGACGCCGCGCCGGCCCGGACGTGCACGCCGTTAGCGCTTACCTGCCGGTAACGCCTAGGCTCCGACCGACCGGGAGATCACTGAACTACAGGGGGAACCGTGGCCCGTACCGTCCTGGTGACCGGCGGCAACCGGGGGATCGGCCTGGCCATCGCGCAGGCCTTCGCGAAGCAGGGCGACCGGGTGGCGGTGACCCACCGCAGCGGCGAGCCACCCGAGGGGCTGTTCGGGGTCCGCTGCGACGTGACCGACTCCGCGTCGGTCGACGCGGCGTTCACCGCCATCGAGGCCGAACTGGGGCCGGTGGAGGTGCTCGTCGCCAACGCCGGGATCACCGACGACACGCTGCTGCTGCGCATGTCGGAGGAGCAGTTCACCCGCGTGCTGGACACCAACCTGACGGGCGCGTTCCGGTGCGCCAAGCGCGCCTCGGGCAAGATGCTGCGCGCCAAGTGGGGCCGGATGATCTTCATCTCCTCGGTGGTCGGCCTCTACGGCGGCCCAGGCCAGGTCAACTACGCGGCGAGCAAGGCCGGCCTGGTGGGCGTGGCCCGCTCGATCACCCGCGAGCTGGGCAGCCGCAACATCACGGCGAACGTCGTCGCGCCCGGCTACGTGGAGACCGACATGACCGCCGGCCTGCCCGAGGACCGCAGGACCGAGTACCGCAAGGCCATCCCCGCCAACCGGTTCGCCCAGCCGGACGAGATCGCGGGCGTGGTCACCTGGCTGGCCGGCGACGCCGCCGGCTACGTCTCCGGCGCCGTCATCCCGGTCGACGGCGGCCTCGGCATGGGCCACTGACAAGCGGTCACTGAGAACTACGGAGGAATCCCTGCATGTCCGGACTGCTCGCCGGTAAGCGGCTGCTGATCACCGGCGTCATCACCGACGCCTCGATCGCCTTCTCGGTGGCGAAGCTCGCCCAGGAGAACGGGGCGCAGGTCGTGCTCACCGGCTACGGCCGGCTCTCCCTCGTGGAGCGGATCGCCAGGCGACTGCCCGAGCCCGCCCCGGTGATCGAGCTGGACGTCACCGACGCCGACCATCTCGCCGGGCTCGGCGACCGCGTGCGCGAGCACGTCGACGGCCTGGACGGGGTCGTGCACTCGATCGGCTTCGCCCCGCAGAGCTGCCTCGGCGGCGGCTTCCTCGACGCCCCCTGGGAGGACGTGGCGACCGCGCTGCACGTCTCCACGTACTCCTACAAGTCCCTCGCGATGGCGGCGCTGCCGCTGATGTCCGCCGGCGGCGCGGTGGTCGGCCTGACCTTCGACGCCACGAAGGCGTGGCCCGTCTACGACTGGATGGGCGTGGCCAAGGCCGGGCTGGAGTCCGCCTCCCGCTACCTGGCGCTGCACCTGGGCAAGCAGGGCATCCGCAGCAACCTGGTCGCCGCCGGGCCACTGCGCACCATCGCCGCCAAGTCGATCCCCGGCTTCGATCAGTTCGAGGAGGCCTGGGCCGAGCGCGCGCCGCTGGGTTGGAGCCTCACCGACCAGGAGCCGGCGGCGCGGGCCTGTCTGGCGCTGCTGTCCGACTGGTTCCCGGCCACCACCGGCGAGATCGTGCACGTCGACGGCGGCTACCACGCCATCGGCGCCTGACGTGTGAGGAAGGGCCCCCTGCAATCGCAATCCGCATAGCAGGGGGCCCTTCCTCACACCCCGGACCAGGGGGCGCGCCCGGCGGGGACGGCCACCGGGAAGAATGGGAGCCATGGCGTACGACGCGGTGGTCCTGGTGTCCTTCGGCGGACCGGAACGGCCCGAGGACGTGATGCCGTTCCTGCAGAACGTGACCCGGGGGCGGGGCGTGCCGCCGGAGCGGCTGGCAGAGGTCGCCGAGCACTACCAGCACTTCGGTGGCGTGTCGCCGATCAACGAACAGTGCCGGGAGCTGCTCGCGGCGGTCCGGGAGGACTTCGCCGCCAACGGCGTCGACCTGCCGGTCTACTGGGGCAACCGGAACTGGGACCCGATGCTCGCCGACACCGTGGCGCAGATGCGCGACGACGGCGTCACCCACGCCCTGGCGTTCGTGACCAGCGCCTTCGGCGGCTACTCCTCCTGCCGGCAGTACCAGGAGGACATCGCCGCCGCCCGTGCGGCGGTCGGGCCCGACGCCCCGCTGATCGACAAGCTCCGCCAGTTCTGGGACCACCCCGGCTTCGTCGAGCCGCACGCCGACGCGGTACGGGCGGCGCTCCGCCGCCTCGACCCGGCGAAGCGCGACGGCACCCGGCTGGTGTTCACCGCGCACTCGGTCCCGAACTCGATGGCCGCGAACGCCGGCCCGCACGGCGGCCGGTACGAGGCGCAGCTCGCCGAGGTCGCCCGGCTGGTCCACGCCGCGGCCGCCCCGGACCTGCCCTGGGACCTGGTCTGGCAGAGCCGCTCCGGCCCCCCGCAGGTGCCGTGGCTGGAGCCGGACGTCAACGACCACCTGCGTACGCTGGCCGAGGCCGGCACCACCGGCGTGGTGGTCAGCCCGATCGGGTTCGTCTCCGACCACCTGGAGGTGGTGTGGGACCTGGACACCGAGGCGCGGGAGACGGCCAGGCAGCTCGGGCTGGACTTCGCCCGGGCCGCCACCCCCGGCACCGACCCCCGGTTCGTGGCAATGGTCCGCGAGCTGGTCCGCGAGCGTACCGACCCGGACGGGACCGGCCTGCGCCGCCGCCTCGGCGAGCTGCCCATGTGGGACACCTGCCCCACGGTCTGCTGCATTCCGGCGCGCCGCCCCACCGCCGCCACCCCGGCCTCCGGGCACCCGACGCCCTGATCCCCATGACCATCGGATCCACGTCGCCGTCACTGCGTACCGCCCGCCACACCCCGGCGTCCCCGCGGGCCCGCAGCGCGGAGACGGTGGCCGCACGGTGACCGCGACGCCCACCGCACCCCGGACCGCCGGGCCTCGCCCCACGAGGGCACGCCTCGTCGCCCGGGCACTGTCCGAGGTGCTCTCGCCGCCCATCCTGCTGGCCGTCACCGGCGTCGTGGTCGCCGCAGAGACCGCGACGACCCTGCCGCGCGGACTGCTGGCCGGTGCCACGGCCCTGCTGTTCGGTGGCGTACTGCCGATGGCGTGGATCCTCACGGCCGTACGCCGCGGCGGCCTCACCGACCACCACATCACCCAGGTCCGACGGCAGCGTCACCTGCCCCTCGCCGTGTCCCTCGCGTGCGTCGTCGCCGGCGCCGCTCTCCTGGCGGCGATGGGCGCCCGGCCCGTCGCCGCGCTGTTCCTGCTGACCGCGGCCACCCTGGTGCCCGCGATGGTGGTGACGGTGTGGTGGCAGGTGTCCATCCACTCCGCCGTCGCCGCGGCGACCGCGCTGTCCCTGATCGCACTGTGGGGGCCGTGGGCGGCGGTCGGCCTCGCCGTGGTGGCCGCGCTCGGCTGGTCCCGGCTGGAGTTGCGCGCGCACACCCTGCCGCAGGTGGTCGTCGGGGTGGCCCTCGGCGTGGCCGTCGGCGCGGGGGCGTGGCCGCTGCTCGCCTGACCGGTCGCGGCACGCGTCGGCCGGACCGGGAGCGCTGCGACCCGGGGGCGGTGTGACCCGCGCTCGCGATCAGGGGCGCAGCGGGGCGTTGCAGGCGGCCACCAGCGCCTGCCGGCAGGCGGTCGTCAGCGGGCGCAGCGCGGCGTCGCGCTGCTGGGCCTCGTAGTTGTTGATCGCGCCGCCCGGCGCCGCGTGCCCGGCCAGCGCGAGCACCCGGTCGAGCACGGCGGCCCGGGCGAAGAGCCGCCGGGCCCGCGGGTCGAACCCGGGCGGCAGGTCGGTGGCGCCGTCGGGCCGGCGCAGCGCCTCCAGCGCCCCGGCCAGCTCGGGTCGCCACTGCGCGACGTCGAGCCGGGTCAGCGCGGCGGTCGTGTCGGCCAGGGCCACCGCCAGCTCCGCCTCGGCCTCGGCCGCGCCGGGCAACGCGAGGGAGGCGGCCGGGGCGTCGGCCGGCAGCGGGTAGACCCGCCAGAGGACCGTCTCGAAGGTGTCGCCGGAGCCGGACGTGTGCGTGCGCACGTGCGGGATGAGCCCGAGGCCCCCGGCGACGACCGCCTCGCCGGCGACCAGCGCCGCGCCGGCGAAGTCGCCCGGCCCGGGCAGCCCGCGCGGGTCGCCGGGCGCGGGCAGCACGAGCCGGATCTCGTCGGGCGAGAGCTTCGCGAGGGTGGGTAGCGCCTGGGGCAGGGGTACGTCGGTCCAGGTGCCGGGCGCGTCGGCGACCAGGTGCTCCTCGTCGCCGGCGATGGCGTCGGCGACCTCGTCGAAGGGCACCAGCCCGGCGCGCCATGCGCGCACCCAGGCCACGAACCGGCTGGACCGGCGCGGTGTGAGAGTGGCCGCGCCCGCTGCGGGGGTGGACATGCCGAAAGGGTACGTGGTCACCGCCGCCCCTGTCTCGACTGCCGCTCCGACTGTCCGCCGCCCCGCTGATCATGCACCCCCCGTCCCGTCGATCATGGAGTTGTGGTGGGTGGATCGTCGACCTCTGCCCCTTTCGCGGGCCACCACAACTGCATGATCGCCGCGGCGGGGGCGGCGGCGTGTCGGGTGCGGGGGGCGGGGCGGGCGGTTAGCTTGATCGGCATGGGGCGGTACGCGGACGATGTGCTGGCGGGGGACTGGCGGCGGCGGAAGGTCACGCCTGAGGTGGACGCCGAACCGGACCTCGTGGTCGAGGACGCCGACTCCGGCTTCTGCGGGGCGGTGGTCGGCTTCGAGGCCGGCGCGGTGGTGCTGGAGGACCGGCACGGCCGCCGGCGCAACTTCCCGCTGCTGCCGGCGGCGTTCCTGCTCGACGGGCGGCCGGTGACGCTGCGCCGGCCGACCCGCGCCCCGGTGCCGGCCGCCCGCCGCCGCACCGCCTCCGGCTCGATCGCCGTGGACGGCGTACGCGCCCAGGTCGCCAGGGCCAGCCGGATCTGGGTGGAGGGCATCCACGACGCCGCCCTGGTCGAGCGGATCTGGGGCGACGACCTGCGCATCGAGGGCGTGGTGGTGGAGCCGCTGGACGGCATCGACGCGCTCGACGCCGAGGTGCGCGACTTCGCCCCGGGCCCCGGCCGGCGCCTCGGCGTGCTCGTCGACCACCTGGTCGCCGGCTCCAAGGAGAGCCGGATCGTCGCGAAGGTGACCTCCCCGCACGTGCTGGTCACCGGGCACCCGTACGTCGACGTGTGGCAGGCGGTCAAGCCGGCGGCGCTGGGCATCCGGGCGTGCCCAGCCGCTCGACCAGCCCGTGGAAGAAGTTGTCGCCGTCCGGGTCGACCCAGATGTCGCACTGCTTGGCGACCTCGACGAGCTGGACCCGGG
>NZ_JBEZEV010000067.1:0-38550 GCF_040649055.1 Micromonospora sp. NPDC049060 | reverse complement strand
GGGCGCGCCCCGCCCCGGGCCGCCGTGGGCGGCGGCGGGCGGGGGGGGGGGCGGGGCCCGCCCCGGGGGGGGGGCGAGTGCGGGGGGCCGGGCCCCGCTGTGGGGGGGGGCCCCCCGGCCACTCGACGTCACGCCCAGAGCTGGCCCTCCAGGGCCTCCTCCGCGTCGGCGAGGGTGCCGCCGTACGCCCCGGTGGAGAGGTACTTCCAGCCGCCGTCGCAGACCACGAAGGCCACGTCGGCCCGCTGGCCGGCGCGGACGGCCTCGTGCGCCACCGCCAGGGCGGCGTGCAGGATCGCGCCCGTGGAGAAACCGGCGAAGATGCCCTCCACCTCGACGAGCTGCCGGGTCCGCAGCACCGCGTCGCGGGTGCCGACGGAGAAGCGCCGGGACAGCACCGACGCGTCGTAGAGCTCGGGGACGTAGCCCTCGTCGATGTTGCGCAGCCCGTAGACCAGCTCGCCGTAGCGCGGCTCGGCCGCGACGACCTGGATGCCGTCGACCTTCTCGCGCAGGTAGCGCCCGGTGCCCATCAGCGTCCCGGTGGTGCCGAGGCCCGCCACGAAGTGCGTGATCGTCGGCAGGTCGTGCAGCAGCTCCGGGCCGGTGGTCTCGTAGTGCGCCCGGGCGTTCCCCTCGTTGCCGTACTGGTAGAGCATGACCCAGTCGGGGTGCTCGGCCGAGATCTGCTTGGCGGTGGCGACCGCCTGGTTGGAGCCGCCCGCCGCCGGCGAGAAGATGATCTCCGCGCCGTACATCCGGAGCAGCTGCACCCGCTCGGTCGAGACGTTCTCCGGCATCACGCAGACCAGCCGGTAGCCGCGCAGCTTGGCCACCATCGCCAGCGAGATGCCGGTGTTGCCGCTTGTCGGTTCGAGGATCGTGTCGCCCGGCCGGAGCCGGCCGGACTCCTCGGCAGCCCGGACCATGAACGTGGCCGCCCGGTCCTTGATGCTGCCGGTCGGGTTCCGGTCCTCCAGCTTCGCCCAGAGCCGCACCGGCGGCGCCCCGTCGGGCACCGTCGGCGAGAGCCGGGGCAGCCCGACCAGGGGCGTTCCCCCGCAGGCGTCGAGAAGGCTGTCGTACCGCGCCATGGCGACCGCCCCCGTCAGCGGGCGGCGGCGGCCGACCGCGCGGCGACCGCTGCGCCGTGCTGGGCGATCGCGGCAGCCGCGGCGAAGCCGAACGCGCCACCGGCGACGGCCGGCAGGATGGTCACGCTGTCGCCGTCGTTGAGCTTGGCGTCCAGCGCGCCGAGGAAACGGACGTCCTCGTCGTTGACGTAGACGTTGACGAAGCGGTGCAGCGCACCGGCGTCGGTGACCAGCCGGGCCTTCAGGCCGGCGTGCCGGGAGTCCAGGTCGGCGAGCAGGTCGCCCAGCGTGTCGCCGGCGCCCTCGACGACCTTCGCGCCGCCGGTGTAGCTGCGCAGGATGGTGGGGATGCGAACCTCGATGGCCATGGTGTCGTGCTCCTCGATGATGGTCGGGCGTGCCGAAGGGTGACGGGACGTGAACGGGTGTGACGGCGCTGGATCAGCGGCCGGAACACTCGTAGTCGACCGTCGCCGGGCTCTGCCCGAACATGTAGGACTGCACGGCGTGCGGGTCCACCCCCGCGTCCACGATCCGGACCGGCTCCTCGGTCACCACGCCGTCGACGATCCGGAAGGAGCGGATCTCCTCCGTGTCGGCGTCGCGGGTGGAGACCAGCAGGTAGTGCGCGCCGGGCTCACCGGCGAACGAGATGTCCGTGCGGGACGGGTAGGCCTCCGTGGCGGTGTGCGAGTGGTAGATGACGACGGGCTCCTCGTCCCGGTCGTCCATCTCGCGCCACACCCGCAGCTGCTCCATCGAGTCGAACTCGTAGAACGTCATGGAACGGGCCGCGTTGTCCATCGGAATGTGCCGGGTGGGGGTGTCGCTGCCGGCGGGACCGGCGACCACGCCGCACGCCTCGTCGGGGTGGTCCCGCCGGGCGTGGGCGACGATCGCGTCGATGATCGACCGGTCGATGCTCAGCACGTGGTCCAGCCTAACGCGTACCTGCCGCAACGTTGAGGTGGTGCCGGTCACGCCTAGTCGATCAAGGCGTTGAGCAGGGATTCCTGGAGGTAGCCGAGGTACGCGTAGACCGACAGTTGGAACACCCGGCTGGAGGTGGGGTCCTCGGCGACCGCGTCGTCGAGCTCCTCGCCGAGGTCGGTGCCGTCCTTGATCTCCAGCCGGACGCCCATCGCCAGCCGGGCGTCGTTGAGCGCCCGCAGCCACGCCTCGGCCGCCTCCGCGTCGAGACGCACCTCGCCGCCGGCCTCGTCGGGCAGCGACGCGAGGATCGCGCCGGCCTGGTCGATTTTGGCGGTCTTGAGGTCGCCCTCGGTGTAGCGGCGGAACTCGGCGGTGCCGGACGGGTCCTCCGGGTAGACCTCGGGGAAGAGCCGGCCCACCACCGGGTCGGTGTGGTCGAAGCCGTCGGTGAGCAGCCCGACCACCTCGGATGCCACCTTCCGCAGCACCCGCACCTCGTCGACGGCGAAGGTGACGACGTAGCGGTCGCCCTGGCGACGGAACATGCTCACGACCGGTCCACCGTCGCCCACAGCCCGTACGCGTGCAGCTGCGACGCGTCGTGCTCCATCCGCTCCCGGGCGCCGCTGGAGACCACGGCACGACCCTTGTGGTGCACGTCGAGCATGAGCTGTTCCGCCTTCTCCCGGCTGTAGCCGAAGAGCTTCTGAAAGACCCAGGTCACGTACGTCATGAGGTTGACCGGGTCGTCCCACACGATCGTCACCCACGGCCGGTCGGACGCCGGCACCTCATCGGTGTCCGGCGTCTCGACAGGTGCAACCTGCGGAGCCGCCATGCCCCCCATCGTGCCACCGGACTCGGCCAACCGAGGAACCGGAACGCCGGCCCGGCGCGGATCGCCGCGTCCTGCCTGGTCAAGGGCGTCGACGGCAGCGGGCGGCGGCCGCCCGGTGCCGACGCCGCAGACGACCGGACCGCCCTCAGGCGAGCAGGATGCCGTGGTCGACAGCATCGGAGAGCACCCCGTCCAGCGAGAGGCGGACCACCTCGAACCGGCGGGACACCTCCCGGCACAGTTCCAGTTCGACCTCCCGCAGCGCGCGCTGCGCCCAGGCGCGGGCGGCGTTGGGGTCGTGGTTGCCGGGGCTGCGCCAGTGCTGCCAGCAGCCGCCCGAGAGGGCCACGGCCACCGGCGGGAGCACCTCCTCGCGCGCCACGCCCGGGTAGCTCGCCAGCGTGTCGGTCGCGCCGGTCCCGGTCAGCCCCGCCACGCCGCCGGTGCTGGTGACGAGCAGCACGCGGTCCAGCTCGTGCTCGTCCCGGTGCTCCGTCAGGCCCCAGCGCACCGGGACGTCGAGGCGCCGCCGGACGCCCGCCGGCAGCGGCGCGCCGAAGACCCGGCCGGCGACCTCCTCGACCAGCCCGCGCACCGCCTCGTCGCACTGGGCGGTGGCCAGCAGCGACAGCGCCTCCATCTCGCGGTCGAGCAGCTGCGGCAAACCGGCGCAGCCGACCCCGAAGACGATCTCCTGCACCACGCGGAGGTGGATGTTCGCCACCTCCAGGGCGAGGTGCTGACGGATGCGCCGGGCGGAGGACCGGGCCTGCCGGTCGAGCTGCTCCGACCAGCCGCCCGGGTCGGCCACCACCGGCACCCGGCCGTGCGACCCCGGCAGCACCGGCGGCTCGGCGCTCGCCCGTCGCAACCCCTCGTCGGCGGCCCAGCCGACCAGCGCCCGGCGCAGGTCCGCCCCGTCACCCGCGGCGTCGATCGGGAACCAGCGGGCGTCGGCGAGCCCGGGCACGGCGGCCAGCAGGGCCGCCCGGTGCGCCTCGACGGTGACCGCGACCGGGTCCACCGGTGCGGGGGCCGACCCGACGGACGCCCCCGTGCCCTCCGTCGTGGCCGCTCCCTCCGGCACCGGGGCCCAGCCGCCCGCGCCCGGGGTGACCGCGAAGACGACCCCGACGCCGGCACGGGCCAGGTCGGCGAGCAGGTGGAGCTCGACCGCGGTGAAGGCCTGGTCGGCGGCGATCACGAAGAGCACCGCCCCGGACCGGCCCGCCGCGTCGAGCAGCAGCCGGCCGCCGGCTGCCCCGAGGGCACCCGTGTCCGGCGTGTCGACGAGGCTGAAGTGCCGCAGCAGGGGCTCGGGCAGGCTCAGCTCGACCCGGCGCGGCGGGCGCGCGAGCGCCGGCCCGGCGGCCAGCCGGTCGGCGCCGTAGGAGTGGGGCTGGCGGTAGCCGGGCACGTACGCGGCCCGCGTCGGCACCTGGGAGTGGCGCACCACGAGCCAGCTGCCGGCGGGCACGGCGAGCATGGCGGGATCGAGTTGGAGCAGGCGGGCGAGCACCTCGCGCCGCCCTGCGGCGGCCGGGCCGACGCCGATCACGGCAAGCGGCTCCTCCGGGCGGGGCTCGGTCACCCCCAGCCGGACGGGCAGCCGGTCCCGACGGGGCAGCTCCACGGCTCCGGCCGTGTCGTCGGGGCTGTCGACGGCGGGGAGAGGACCGGGCTTCATCGAAAGCGGCCTCCCGTGGCAGGCGACCGGCAGCGGCCGGCCGCGTGGAATCGTCCGGTGACGGCACCCGGATGCCGGAAGAGTACGGGCGGCCAGGCCCCGGAACCGAACACTTCGAATACTCAGAGGTAATCACGAGACTACTCAACTTCGGTGCGTGACGATGTGCACGCGGACGGATTCCGGTCGATATGCTGCCCCGATGAGTCGGTGGGGGTTCGTCGGCCGAACGGATGAGCTCAACCGTCTGCTGTCGGCGGTGACCGGCGCGGAGCGGCGGGGCATCTTCTTCAGCGGCAACGCGGGCATCGGCAAGAGCCGCCTGCTGCGCGAGGGGATGGCGGCCCTCCCCCGCGACGGGTACGCCGTCTGGACGATCGCGGCCAGCGCCACCACGGCCGCGCTCCCCTTCGGCGGTCTCGTCCAGGTGCTCCCGACGGAGCAGCCGCAGGGCCTGTCCCCCGCCGGCATCCTGCGCTGGGCGGTGGACGTGCTGCAGCAGCAGGCGGCCGGCCGCCGGATCGTGCTCGCAGTCGACGACGCGCACCTGCTCGACCCGCCGTCGGCGGCGCTGGTGCACCTGGTGGCCCGCTCCGACAACGCCACGGTCGTCGGCACGTCACGCGACGGCGAGCAGCTCCCGCTGCCGATCCGCGCCCTGTGGACCGACGGCCTGGTCGACCACGTCGAGCTGAGGCCGCTGCCGCCGGCCGAGACCACGCGGCTGCTCTCCGCGATCCTGGAGGGGCCGGTCGACGCCACCTCCGCCGACCGGCTCGGCCGGCTCTCCGAGGGCAACCCGCTGCTGCTGCGCGAGCTGGTCCTCGCCGCCGACCGCGGGGAGCTGACCCGCACGTACGGGATCTGGAAGTGGACCGGCCGGCTGGAGCTGGCGCCCAACCTGACCGACCTGATCGACGTGCGGATCGGCCAGCTCACCCCCGGCGTACGCGGGGTGGTGGAGCTGGTCGCCTTCGGTGAACCGCTCGGCCTGCACCTGCTCAACCAGGCCGCCGACCCGGTGGACGTGGAGACCGCCGAGGAACGCGGGCTGATCGCCGTGGAACACGACGACCGGCGGGCGAACGTGCGGCTGGCCCACCCGCTCTACGGCGAGGTGATGCGCCGCCGCTGCCCCGTCAGCCGGACACGACGGTTGCAGGCCCGCCTCGCCGAGCTGCTGGAGCTGGTCGGCAAGCGACGCCGCGACGACCTGCTCCGGGTGGCCGTGTGGCGGCTCGACTCGGGCACCGCGCAGGATCCGGCCCTGCTGCTCGACGCGGCCCGGCAGGCGTTCGCCCGCTACGACGTACCGCTGGCGACCCGGCTGGCCCGCGCGGCGCTCGACGCGGGCGGCGGCTTCGACGCGGCGGAGCTGCTGGCCACCATCCTGATGTTCGCCGACCGGCCGGACGAGGCGATCGGGGTGCTGGACGCGGTCGCCGCCGACATCGAGGGCGACCGGCGGCTGAGCCGCTGGCTGACCGTGCGGGGCATGGTCAGCTACTGGGGGCTGAGCCGGGAGTCCACGGTGGAGGAGATCGCCGCCCGCCGGTCGACCCTGACCGACTCCGCCGACCAGGCCCGGGTGCTCGCCTTCGAGGGCATCATGCGGCTGCACCGGCTGGACACCGGCATCGCGCTGCGGCTCGGGCAGACGGTGCTGGACCGGCCGGCCGCGAGCGTCGCCGCCCGGGAGCTGGCGCGCAGCACGATCGCCCACCTCCAGGCCGCGCAGGGGCAGTTGCACCGCAGCGCCACCGCGATCAACCGGGTGCAGGCCGAGGCGGGCCGGTGGCGAGCGGACATGCCGTACCTGCAACTGGCCCTGGAGCTGGCCCGGGGCACCCGGCTGGCGCTCGCGGGCGACCTGGCCGGCATCGACGCCATCGTGGCCGACGAGTTCGCCGACCTGGCCGGGGCCGGCGACTTCCGGCTCGGCACCGGCTACCTGGCCATCCTCCAGGCGTACGCGGCCCGGCTGCGCGGCCAGAGCGACGCGGCGCTGCGGACCAGCCTCGGCGCCTGCGCGGTGCTCGCCACCAGCCGGGTCTACGCGGGACTGGCCCAGGCCGAGCGGGCCCAGGCGGCGGCGCTGCGGGGCGACGCCGCGCAGGCGGCCGAGGCGATGGCGGAGGCCGACCGCACCCACGCCCCGGGCATGATCGTGCTGTACCCGTGGCTGGAGCAGGCCCGGGGCGCGGTGCTCGCCGCCGGTGGCGACGTGTCCGGCGCCGTCAAGCACCTGAGCGGGCTGGCCGACCGGCTGCGCGCGGACGGCTTCGCCGGCCACGAGGTGCACGTGCTGCACGACCTGGTCCGGCTGGGCCAGGCGAGCGCGCCGCTCGGCCCGACGTGCTCCGACGGCGGCCGGCGCACCGTCGCGCAGCGGCTCGCCGAGCTCTCCGAACGGGTCGACGGGCTGCTGCCCCCGCTGCTCGCCCGGCACGCCCGGGCCACCGCGGGCGGCTCCGCCGACGAGCTGCTGGCGGTCGCCGACGGCTTCGACGCGCTCGAGCTGACCGTCTACGCGGCGGAGGCCACCGCCACCGCCCTGGACCTGCTGCGCCGGCGGCGGTCCCCGGCGGCGGCTGCCGCCCGGGAACGTCTCGCCGCCCTGCTCGGCCGCTGCGACCTGATCCGTACGCCGGCGTTGCAGGCCGGCTCCCCGGCGCTGAGCGAACGCGAGTGGCAGGTGGCCCGGCTCGCCGCCGACGGGGTGACCAGCCGGGTCATCGCCGAGCGGCTCTTCCTCTCCGCCCGCACCGTGGAGAACCACCTCCAGCGGATCTACGGCAAGCTCGGCGTCGCCGGCCGGGCCGAGCTGCGGGCCGCCCTGCGGACGATCCCGGGCCACGACGGCGGCGATGGCGGGTGAACCCTAGGCTGGGGCGGTGAGCACCCTTCGCCCCGCGCTGCTGACCGACCACTACGAGCTGACCATGGTCAGTGCCGCCCTCCGCGACGGCTCCGCCGACCGCCGCTGCGTCTTCGAGGTGTTCAGCCGCCGGTTGCCCGCCGGTCGTCGCTACGGGGTGGTGGCCGGCACGGGCCGGCTGATCGAGCTGATCCGCGACTTCCGCTTCGACGCCGACGAGGTCGACTTCCTGCGGCGTACCGGGGTGGTCGACGAGCAGGCCGCCGCATGGCTGCGGGACTACCGCTTCACGGGCGACATCGAGGGCTACGCCGAGGGCGAGCTGTTCTTCCCCAGCTCGCCGATCCTCACCGTCTCCGGCGGCTTCGCCGAGTGCGTGGTGCTGGAGACGCTCATCCTCTCCGTGCTCAACCACGACAGCGCCGTGGCCGCCGCCGCCGCGCGGATGGTCACCGCGGCGCGCGGGCGGACCCTCATCGAGATGGGCTCCCGGCGGGCGCACGAGGAGGCGGCGGTGGCCGCGGCGCGGGCCGCGTACCTGGCCGGTTTCCGGTTCACCTCGAACCTCGCCGCCGGGCTGCGCTACGGCATCCCCACCGCCGGCACGGCCGCGCACGCGTTCACGCTGCTGCACTCCGACGAGCGGGCCGCGTTCGCCTCGCAGGTCGCCACGCTGGGCAAGGACACCACGCTGCTGGTCGACACGTACGACATCAGCCAGGGCATCCGCAACGCGATCGCGGTGGCCGGGCCCGACCTGCGGGCGGTGCGGATCGACTCGGGCGACCTGGCGGTGATCGCGCAGCAGTCCCGCGAGCTGCTCGACTCGCTGGGCGCCACCGAAACCAAGATCATCGTCTCCGGTGACCTCGACGAGCACGCCATCGCCTCGCTCGCCGCCGAACCGGTCGACATGTACGGCGCGGGCACCGCCGTGGTCACCGGCTCCGGCGCGCCCACCGCCGGGCTGGTCTACAAGCTCGTCGAGGTCGAGGGCCGCCCGGTGGTCAAGCGCTCCGAGCACAAGGCCACCATCGGCGGCCGGAAGGTGGCCGTACGCCGGCACAAGCCGACCGGCACCGCCACCGAGGAGATCGTCGTGCCACAGGGCGTGCCGGACCCCCGGCCCAACGACCGGCTGCTCCAGCACTCGTTCCTGGCCGGCGGCGAGCCGGTCGACCGGCCGACCCTGGACGAGTCGCGGGAGCACCTGCGACAGTGCCTGATCTCCATCCCCTGGGAGGGCCTCAAGCTCTCCGCCGGCGACCCGGCCATCCCGGTCACTGTCGTCCCGGCCGACTGACGAAGGAGCAGCAGGTGAGCAACGCGCTGATCATCGTGGACGTGCAGAACGACTTCTGCGAGGGCGGCTCGCTGGCCGTCGGCGGCGGGGCCGACGTGGCGGCCGGGATCACCCGGCTCCTCGCCGCCGAGCCGGACCGCTGGGACCACGTCGTCGCGACGAAGGACTACCACGTCGACCCGGGCGCCCACTTCGGCGACCCGCCGGACTTCATCGACTCCTGGCCCCGGCACTGCGTGGTGGGCACCCCCGGTTCGGAGTTCCACCCGGAGCTGGCCACCGACCGGATCGAGGCGATCTTCCACAAGGGCGAGTACGCGGCCGCGTACTCCGGCTTCGAGGGGCACGCCGAGGGCGGCGAGAGCCTGGCCGACTGGCTGCGCCAGCGTGGCGTGGACCGGGTCGACGTGGTGGGGATCGCCACCGACCACTGCGTACGGGCGACCGCCCTGGACGCCGCCCGGGAGGGCTTCGCCACCACCGTCCTGCTGGGCCTCACCGCCGCCGTCGCCCCGCCCACCACGGACGTCGCGCTGCGGGCGATGGAGGGCGCCGGGGTGACCCTGCGCGGGGAGCCTGTGATCAGGGCCGCATGAGGCCGTAATTCGTTGGCGGGTGTCGTACCTCCGGCCGAGGATGTCCGGCGGAGGTACGCACCGACATGAACCTGAAGCCTTACCGGGAGGCGCTCGCCCTGCCCGGTCTCCGGTCGTTGCTGCTGGTGTCGGTGCTCGCCCGCGTCCCGCTCACCGCCACCGGGGTGACCCTGACGTTCCACGTCGTGCTCGACCTCGGGCGCGGCTACGGAGCGGCCGGGCTCGTCGGCGCGGCGATCACCGTCGGAGCCGCGATCGGCGGCCCACTGCTCGGCCGCCTGGTCGACCGGCGCGGCCTGCGGCCGGTGCTCGTGCTGACCGGGATCGCCGAGGCGGTCTTCTGGTCCACCGCGCCGATGCTGCCGTACCCGGTGCTGCTGCCCGCCGCGTTCCTGGCCGGCTCGCTCGCCCTGCCGATCTTCTCGGTGATCCGGCAGTCCATCGCCGCGATGGTGCCGCCGGAGCGGCGCCGCCCCGCGTACGCGCTGGACTCGATGTCGGTGGAGCTGTCGTTCATGCTCGGCCCCGCGCTGGCCGTGGCGGCGGCCACCGCGATCTCCCCGCGCGTCACGCTCCACCTGGTGGGCGCCGGCATCGTCGCCGCCGGCGTCGCGTTCTGGGTGCTGAACCCGCCCGTCCGGGGCGGTGGCGAGCCGGCCGGGCCGCAGCCGCGGGTGCCCCGCCGGTCGTGGCTCACCCCGCGCCTGCTCGCCGTGCTGGCGGTCAGCGCCGCCGGCATGCTGGTGCTCGGCGGCACCGACGTGGCGGTGGTCGCCGTGCTGCGGGAGAACGGCGACGTCGGGTGGACGGGCGCCGTCCTCGCCGTCTGGGCGGTCGCGTCGCTGGTCGGCGGCTTCGCGTACGGGGCGGTCACCCGCTCCTTCCCGCCGCTGATCCTGATGGCAGCGCTCAGCCTCTGCACCATCCCGGTCGGGCTGGGCGGGGCGCACTGGTGGCTGCTCTGCCTGGCGCTGATCCCCGCCGGGGCGCTCTGCGCGCCGACCATCGCGGCCACCTCGGACGAGGTCAGCCGGCTGGTCCCCGCCTCCGTACGCGGCGAGGCGATGGGCCTGCACGGTTCGGCGGTCACGATCGGCATGGCGGTGGGCGCGCCCCTCGCGGGCGCCGTCATCGACGCCTCCGCACCGGCCTGGGGCTTCGCGGTCACCGGGGCGGTCGGGGCGCTGGTGGCGCTGGCCGTGCTCCCGATCGAGCTGCGCCGCCGCCGCGCCGCCGCCACCCTCGCGCCCACCCCCGAACTCGTCCCGCCCCCCGCCGCCTGACCCGCCACCCCCGGCCCGACGGTCCTGGCTGCACGGCCCTGGTCAGGGCGGCCCGGCCCCGGATCGTCAGCGCCGCCCCCGCCACGGGGCGTACCCCCCGCAACGCCGACGGGCGCCACCCCGGGTGGGGTGGCGCCCGTCGTACGTGGTGCGGAGCGTCAGCGCCGGTCGGCGTCGCTCGCGGTGTCCTCGCGGTAGCTGGCGCCGCCGTCGGACTCGCTGGTCAGCGGCTTGGCGCCGCCCTCCGGCGGGCCGGCCAGGCTCTGGCCGCCGGCCGCCAGCTCCGGGAACTTGAGGTCGAACGCCGGCCGCTCGGAGCGGATCCGCGGCATCCGGTCGAAGTTCCGCAGCGGGGGCGGGGAGCTGGTCGCCCACTCCAGCGAGTTGCCGTGACCCCACGGGTCGTCGACCTCGACCACCGGGCCGGCCTTGTACGACTTCCAGCAGTTCCAGATGAACGGCAGGGTCGAGATGCCGGTGATGAACGCGCCGATGGTGGAGACCATGTTCAGCGTGGTGAAGCCGTCGCCGGGAAGGTAGTCGGCGTACCGGCGCGGCATGCCCTCGTTGCCCAGCCAGTGCTGCACCAGGAACGTGGTGTGGAAGCCGATCATGGTCAGCCAGAAGTGCACCTTGCCCAGCCGCTCGTCGAGCATCCGGCCGAACATCTTCGGGAACCAGAAGTAGATGCCGGCGAAGACGGCGAACACGATCGTGCCGAAGAGCACGTAGTGGAAGTGCGCCACCACGAAGTACGAGTCGTGCAGGTGGAAGTCGATCGGCGGGCTGGCCAGCAGCACGCCGGTGAGACCACCGAAGAGGAAGGTGACCAGGAAGCCGATCGAGAAGAGCATCGGCGTCTCGAAGCTGATCTGGCCGCGCCACATGGTGCCGATCCAGTTGAAGAACTTCATACCGGTCGGCACGGCGATCAGGTAGCTCAGGAAGCTGAAGAACGGCAGCAGCACCTGGCCGGTGGAGAACATGTGGTGCGCCCAGACGCTCATCGACAGGCCGGCGATGGCGATGGTCGCGGCGACCAGGCCCTTGTAGCCGAAGATCGGCTTACGGGAGAAGACCGGGATGATCTCCGAGATGATGCCGAAGAACGGCAGCGCGATGATGTACACCTCGGGGTGGCCGAAGAACCAGAAGAGGTGCTGGTAGAGCATCGGCCCGCCGGTCGCGGGGTCGTAGACGTGGGCGCCCAGGAGCCGGTCGGCGGCGAGCGCCATCAGCGCGGCGGCCAGCAGCGGGAAGACCAGGATCACCAGGAGACCGGTGACCAGGATGTTCCAGGTGAAGATCGGCATCCGGAACATCGTCATGCCGGGCGCGCGCAGGGTCAGGATCGTGGTGATCACGTTGACCGCGCCGAGGATCGAGCCCAGACCCGAGATGACCAGGCCGACGACCCACAGGTTCGCGCCCACGCCGGGCGAGTGCTCGACGGAGCTCAGCGGCGCATAGGCGGTCCAGCCGAAGTCGGCCGCGCCACCCGGGGTGAGGAAGCCGACCATGGTCATCGTGCCGCCGAAGAGGAACAGCCAGTAGGCGAAGCTGTTCAGCCGGGGGAACGCCACGTCCGGTGCGCCGATCTGCAGCGGCACCACGTAGTTCGCGAAGGCGAACACGATCGGCGTCGCGAAGAACAGCAGCATGATCGTGCCGTGCATGGTGAACAGCTGGTTGTACTGCTCGGGCGACAGGAACTGCAGCCCGGGTCGGGCCAGCTCGGCCCGCATGATCAGGGCCATCAGGCCACCGATCATGAAGAACGCGAACGCGGTGACCATGTACATGATCCCGATCTGCTTCGCGTCCGTGGTACGCAGCAGCCGCGCGATGGCCGACCCCTTGACCGGCGCTCGGACCGGCCAGGGCCGGGTCACGACCGGCTTGGGTGCGACGGTGGTCACGAGTGGCCTCCGGTTCTGGGTTGTCCCGCTCGGCACGCGCTGGTTATCTGCGGGCCGTCATCCGCAAGGAGGATAGTCCCCGGCAGGTGGCTACGCCGCGTGGGGTGGTCGGGTAGCCTGCGCGGCCCCGGCGCACCGGGCCCTCGGCCGCCGGCCGCTACAGCGGGCCGAGCAGCAGCCGGTAGTGCTCGCCGAAGATCCGGTCGCCGCGCCCGCGCAGCAGCGGGTCGCGCAGCGCGGGCGGCACGTCCCGGGTCCGGTTGCGGTCCCGGGTCCGGTCCCGCACCCATCGCGTACGCGGGCGACGACGACTCTCGTACGCCGCCAGGGCCGCCTCGACGTCGCCTCCGGCCGCGCGGAGGGAGTCGGCGAGCACCACGGCGTCCTCCAGCGCCATCGCCGCGCCCTGGGACAGCGTCGGTGCGGTGGCGTGCGCGGCGTCCCCGACGAGCAGCACCCGCCCCCGGGACCAGCAGCCCAGTTCCACCTCCTCGGTGACCCCGACGTGCACCCGGTCCAGCGCCTCCAGCACGGCGGGCACCGGTCCGCCGTAGTCGCCGAAGAGCTCGCGCAGCCGGGCCGTCGGATCGGCCGGCGCGACGGTGCCGGCCTCGTCGGCGTAGCAGTGCAGCCGCCCGGCGCCGATCGGCACGACCAGGAAGCCGGCGCGCTGGCCGAGCAGGGCGGTCCACTCGGTGACCGGGGGCCCGTCGCGCACCACGCTGCGGTAGACGACCTGGCCGGCGGGTCGGGGCGGACCGCCGAGCGCGGCCAGGGCCCGGATCGAGGAGCGCGGCCCGTCGGCGCCGACGACGAGGTCGTACTCGGCGGCGGTGCCGTCGACGAAGGTGACGCCGACGGAGTGCGGCAGCAGGTCGACGGCGCGCACCTCGGCGCCGTGCTGGACGGCGCCGCCCGCGCCGGTGAGCAGCACCCGGTGCAGTTCCGTCCGGGGCAGCGCCCGGCACTCGCCGACCCCGGACCAGAGCGCGTCGAGGTCCACCTCGCAGAGCGGCGCCCCGGCCGCGTCGAGGAACCGCTGCCGGTGGATGACGTGCCCGAGCGGGCGTACGGGTCCGTGGAGGTCGAGGCGGCACAGCGCCCGGGCCGCGTTGCCGGGTAGGTAGAGACCGGTCTCGGCGTTCTCGCCCGGGGGCAGCCTCTCGGTGACGTCGGGGCGGAAGCCCGCCATCCGCAGCGCCCGGGCGACGGCCAGACCGGCGATGCCCGCGCCGACGACGAGGATGCGCAGGGGAGAGCCACCCATGGTGGTGTACGCCTCCGGAGGGGTTCGGCACGCGTTGGAGGCAAGACACTACTCGGCGCAATCGGCACACACCAGAGTCAATCGTCCCAGGCGAAACACTCCTCGGCGCCCGCCGCGCCTGCTTCGGGGGACCACCTGCCCACCGAGCGACCCGGGCGTGACAAACCTCACTTACCTCTCCAATACCCCAGGCCCGTTGCGCTGCGGTTTCAGAGATGTAAATGTGTCGAAGGGTTGTGGGAGCGCTCCCGCGCCCACCGACCGACTCCGTCCGGCGTTCCACGCCGAAGCCGAAGGAGCATCATGAAACGTCCACTCCGGGCCCTCGCGGCAGCCGCGCTGCTCGCCGCCGGCTCGATCGTCGCCGTGGCACTCGGCGGCACCGCCAGCGCCGACACGCAGATCTGCGAGCAGTACGGCTCCACCACCATCCAGGACCGCTACGTGGTGCAGAACAACCGCTGGGGCACCACCGCCCAGCAGTGCATCAACGTCACCGGCAGCGGCTTCGAGATCACCACCCAGAACGGCAGCAACCCGACCAACGGCGCGCCGACCGCGTACCCGTCGATCTTCCTCGGCTGCCACTACACCAACTGCTCCCCCGGCACCAACCTGCCGATCCAGGTCAGCCAGATCAGCAGCGCCACGAGCAGCATCGCCTACCGGTACGTCAGCAACGCCGTCTACAACGCCTCGTACGACATCTGGCTGGACCCCTCGCCGAAGCGGGACGGGGTGAACCAGATGGAGATCATGATCTGGCTCAACCGGCAGGGCCCGATCCAGCCCATCGGCTCCCCGGTCGGCACCGCCACCATCGACGGGCGGAGCTGGGAGGTGTGGCGCGGCAGCAACGGCTCCAACAACGTGATCTCGTACCTGGCCCCGTCGGCGATCAGCAGCGCGAACCTCAACCTGCTGGCGTTCATCAACGACACCCGCAACCGGGGTGCGATCACCAACTCCTGGTACCTGACCAGCATCCAGGCCGGCTTCGAGCCGTGGCAGGGCGGCGCCGGCCTCGCGGTGACCTCGTTCTCGGCGGCGGTCAACGGTGGCGGCAACCCGCTGCCCACGACCGCGCCGCCCACCACGCCCCCGCCGAGCACTCCCCCGCCGGGCGGTGCCGGGTGCGCGGTGAAGTACACGCCGAACTCCTGGAGCAACGGCTTCACCGCCGACGTGCAGATCACCAACACCGGGTCGAGCCCGATCAACGGCTGGACGCTGGCCTACAACCTGCCCGCCGGGCAGCAGATCACCAGCTCGTGGAACGCCACGGTCAGCCAGAGCGGCTCGGCGGTGACCGCGCGGAACATCAGCTGGAACGGTTCGCTCGCCCCGGGCGGCACGGCCAGCTTCGGCTACCAGGGCACGCTGAGCGGCGCGTACGCGTCCCCGACCAGCTTCACCCTCAACGGGACCGCCTGCTCGCGCTCCTGAACGCCGGACGCGACGTCCGCCGGGCCACCCCGATGCCTGGCGGACGTCGCGTGTCTCAGGGCCGGCCGGGTCAGACCCGGGTGAGCCGGACGGCGTCGGCGATGACGAGGCCGGCGGCGGAGCTCCACCGGCTGACCGCGACCCGGTTGGCGTCCCCGGCCGGCAGCGTGAACGTGCCGAGGGAGCGCCACTGCCCGCCGGTCGCCGCCTGGTTGACGATGACCGTCCGGTTGCCGGTGGTGGTGGCCACGATGTACGGCGTCGCGGTGTTGTAGCCGGCGACCGCCGGCCACCAGGCGTCGACCCGGTAGTTCGCGGTCGCCGGGACGTTGAACTTGTACCAGGCGGCGTCGCTGGCGGCGACGGGCTGGGCGAAGCGGTAGTCGGTCCCGTAGCGCTGGGCCGAGTACGCCGAGGTGCCCCAGTTGGCGCTGGCGGTGAAGCGGCCGGCGGTGGAGTTGTCCACCACGGAGCTCCAGGCGGGGACGCCGCCCGACATCTTCGCGGCGACGTCGGCGCGCATCGTGTTCAGGTCGATGAAGGACGGGTCGATCTTGCCCGTGGTGCTCGTCTCGCGGTGGCCCCGGGCGTAGCTGGCGTCCCTGCCCAGCCGCTTGAGCACGGCGGCCGTGGCGGCGATCGACGCGTTGTACTGCGCCGCCGTCATCTCCTGGTTGACGCCGTTGTAGTCGATCTCCCACCCGATCATCAGGGTGTTGCCGTCGCCAGCGGGGATCGGCCCGCTGCCCCGGCTGACGCCCGCGTGGTTGCAGCGGCCGGCGGAGATGACGTGGAAGACGCCGTGGTAGTCGACGAGGGCCTGGCAGAGCGGGCCGGGCAGGTCGGAGCGGCCGTTGATGCAGATGTTGAGCGCCGGGTGCGGGTTGCTGGCGCTGGAGGTGGCGGCGGTGTGGTGCCAGAGCACGCCGATCGGGTTGAAGTCGCCCGGGCGCATCCGGTTCAGCCAGTCGCCGTGGGTCACGACCTGGACGCCCGCCCCCCGCAGGACGTCCACCAGCCAGGGAATGGTGGCCATCAGGACTCCCCGAGCAGGTCGGCGAGGCACTCGGCCTTCGGCGCGGCGAGCGGCGCGGCGCTCGCCGCGGCGGGCTTGGTGGCTACGGCCACCGCGGTGGCCACCAGGGCCGACATGCCCAGCACCCCGCGTCGGGGGAGGCGGGCGGGTCGTGACGCGTTCATGGCGCTCCTTCAGACAAGGGCGGAGGGGTTCCGACTCATCGATGAACTGGTGACGCGCACGGTATATCGTCACGAGCATCTATGTCGATACCCTTCATCGCCCCTATTCAGGCTGAAGGAATTTGGCAACTCCGGTCCGGGTCCGGCACCCGGAACGGGCCACCGTCGCAGGTGGCCGGAAGGGGTTCGTCAGGGGTTGCCGAGAGCGTCGATGTCGCGCATCTCCTCGGCGGTCAGCGAGAAGTGGAAGATGTCGGCGTTGACGCGGATCCGCTCCGGGGTCACCGACTTGGGGATGACCACGATCTCGTGGTCGACGTGCCAGCGGAGCACCACCTGGGCCGGGGAGACGTCGTGCGCGGCGGCGATGCGGGTCAGCACCGGATGGGCGAGGTCGCTGGTCTTGAACGGGCTGTAACCCTCCAGCACCACTCCCCGGTCCCGGTGCTCCTTGTGCCGCTGCCGGTCGTACATCGAGGGGCTCCACCGGATCTGGTTGACGGCCGGGTTCTCCTCGGTCGCCTGGATCAGCTCGTCGAGCTGGCCGGTGCCGTAGTTGCTCACCCCCACCGCGCGCGCGAGCCCCTCGTCCCGGGCGGCGAGCAGCTCCCGCCAGACGGGGATGTTGTCCGCCGGATTCTCCGGCGGCCAGTGGATCAGCCACAGGTCGACGTGGTCGGTGCCGAGCGCGGTCAGGCTCGCCTCGAGCGTTTCCCGCTCCCGTCCGACCCGCTCCGGCGGCAGCTTGGTGGTGACGAAGACGTCCTCCCGGCGCAGCCCGCTCTCCTGGACCGCCCGGCCGACCTCCTCCTCGTTGCCGTACATCGTGGCGGTGTCGACGTGGCGGTAGCCGGCGTCGAGCGCGGCGAGCACCGCGTCGTACCCGGCCTGGCCGGTGGCCTGCCAGGTGCCGAAGCCGAGCAGGGGCATCCGCACCTCGCCCGGGAGCGCAACGGTGGGCTGGTCCTCGTGGTCCATGCCGCGGTCTACCCGTGATGACCCACGACATGCCCGGGCAACCGGACATCCGGGCGGCCGGCGGGCCGGCGCGGATTGCCGGAGAATGCGGATGTGGCTGACCCGCTGGAGGAGTACCGGCGCAGACGGGACGCGGCGCGCACCCCGGAGCCGGTGCCGAAGCGCCCCCCGGGGAGGAAACGGCCCGCCGACGGCACGGCCCGGTTCGTCATCCAGCAGCACCACGCCCGCAGCCTGCACTGGGACCTGCGCCTGGAGCACGAGGGGGTGCTGGCCTCCTGGGCGGTGCCGCGCGGGCTGCCCCGCGACACCGGCCGCAACCACCTCGCCGTGCACACCGAGGACCACCCGATGGAATACCTCGACTTCCACGGCGAGATCCCGGCCGGCGAGTACGGCGGCGGACGGATGACCGTCCACGACCGGGGCACATACCACTGCGAGAAGTGGCGCGCCGACGAGGTGATCGTCGTGCTGGACGGCGAGCGCACCTCCGGGCGGTACGTCCTCTTCGCCACCGGCGGCAGGAGCGGGCGGGACTGGATGGTCCGGCGCGCCGACCCGCCGCCGGAGGGCTGGACGAGCATGCCGGAGCTGGTCCGCCCGATGCACCCCACCCGGGCGGCGAAGCTGCCGGCGGACGAGCCGGAGTGGGGCTACGAGCTGCGCTGGGACGGGGTGCGCGCGGTCGCGTACGTCTCTGGTGGGCGGCTGCGGCTGCTCGCGGAGGACGACGAGGACGTCTCCGGGACGTACCCCTGGCTGCGGGAGCTGGCCGAGGAGCTGGCGCCCACGGAGGCCGTGCTGGACGGCGTCCTGGTGCGCATCGACACCGCCGGCCGGGTGCGGCCGGCGCGCGGCGGACGCCGGACCCCCGACGCCCAGTACCTGATCTTCGATCTGCTCTGGATGGAGGGCGTGACCAGCCTCGACCTGCCGTACGCGCAGCGCCGGGAGCTGCTCGACGGCCTGGCGCTCGCCGGCCCGCACTGGCAGACTCCGCCGTGGTTCCCCGGTGCCGGCCGGGAGGCGCTGCGGACCGGGCGGGAGCAGGGGCTGCCCGGGGTGGTGGCGAAGCGCCTGGACTCGGTCTACGAGCCGGGCGGGCGCAGCCGGCGCTGGCTGAGCATCGACGCGAGCCGAGACACGAGCTGAGACGGCGAGGAGCATCGTGTACCTGACGCACCTGGAGTGCCCGCGCTGCGGGCGGGAGCACGACGCCGCCAAGCTGACAAACCTCTGCGACTGCGGATCCCCGCTGCTGGCCCGCTACGACCTGGCGGCGGTGGCGAAGGTGCTCACCCCGGAACGGTTCCCCCTGCGCCCGGCCGACCTGTGGCGCTACCGCGAGCTGCTGCCGGTGGCCGACCCCCGGCACGAGACCACGCTGGGCGAGGGCTGGACGCCGCTGCTGCGCACCCCGACCTACGGCGCGGAGATCGGCATCGCGGACCTGCTGGTCAAGGACGAGGGGCTGACCCCCACCGGCTCGTTCAAGGCGCGCGGCGCAGCGGTGGGCGTCAGCCGGGCCCGCGAGCTGGGCGTCACGCGCATCGCCATGCCCACCAACGGCAACGCGGGCGCGGCCTGGGCCACCTACGCCGCGCGGGCCGGGCTGGGCGCGACCATCGTCATGCCGCTGGACGCGCCGGCCATCTGCCGGCGCGAGTGCGTGGCCGCCGGGGCCGACCTACGCCTGGTCGACGGGCTGATCGGCGACGCCGGGCGGCACGTCGCGGGGCTGGTCGCCGGCTCCGACGGCGCGATCTTCGACGCCGGCACGCTGCGGGAGCCGTACCGGCTCGAGGGCAAGAAGACGATGGGGTACGAGATCGTCGAGCAGCTCGGCTGGCAGGTGCCGGACGTGATCATCTATCCGACCGGCGGCGGGGTCGGCCTGATCGGCATCCACAAGGCGCTGCACGAACTGCGCGAGCTGGGCTGGATCGAGGACAAGCTGCCCCGCCTGGTCGCGGTGCAGTCGACGGGCTGCGCGCCGATCGTCCGCGCCTTCGCCGCCGGTGAGCAGCGGGCGCGCCCCTGGGCCGACGCGCACACCGTGGCGTTCGGCATCACCGTGCCGGCCCCACTCGGCGACGAGCTGATCCTCGACGCGCTGCGCGCCAGCGCCGGCACCGCGATCGCCGTGGACGACGCCGAGATCCTGGCCGACCTGCGGGACTTCGCCGCCCGCGAAGGGCTGCTGCTCTGCCCGGAGGGGGCCGCCTGCCTGACCGCCGCCCGGCACCTGCGCGCCGGCGGCTGGATCCGGGCCGGCGAACGCGTGGTGGTGCTCAACACCGGGGCCGGCGTGAAGTACCCGGAGACGGTGGACGTCACCGACGTGCCGGTGCTGCCGGCGTGACGTGTCAGGAAGGGACCCCTTCCGGTGGGGGCCCTCCTGAGCCCGCGGTCAGTCCGTGGTGGGGTCGGTCAGCCGCCAGGCGGCGCTGACCAGGCCGATGTGCGACAACGCCTGCGGGGTGTTGCCGACCTGCGCGCCGGTACGCGGGTCGATCTGCTCGCTGAACAGGCCGATGTCGTTGGCGTGCCCGAGCAGCCGCTCGAAGAGCGCCTCGGCCCGGCTCTGCTCACCGGCCAGGACCAGGCACTCCACCAGCCAGAACGAGCAGGGCAGGAAGCCCGCCGGGTCGGTGTCCCAGCGGCGGACGAGTCCGTCCCCGGCGCCCAGCCCGCGCTCGACGGCCTCGATGGTCGCGCGCATCCGCGGGTCGGTCGCCGGCAGGAAGCCCACCAGCGGCAGCAGCAGCACGGAGGCGTCCAGCTCCGGCGAGCCGAACGCGCCGCCGTACGCGCCGGTCCGCTCGTGCCAGCCGTCGCGCAGCACGGCGGTGCGGATCTCGTCGCGGATCCGCGCCCACCGCCGGGCGTCGGCCCGGTCGCCGAGCCGGGGCGCGAGCCGCACCGCCCGGTCGAGCGCCACCCAGCAGAGCACCTTCGACGTGAGGTAGTGCCGTTCGGTGTCCCGGGTCTCCCAGATGCCCCGGTCGGGCAGGTGCCAGGTGGCGGCGACCTGCTCGGCCAGGCCGAGCACCATCTCGCGCAGTTCCGTGTCGAACGACTCCCCGAGGTGGTCGCGCAGCTGCCAGACCGCCGAGAGCACCTCGCCCGGCACGTCGAGCTGGCGCTGCCGCCAGGCGTCGTTGCCGACCCGCACCGGCAGGCTGCCGCCGTAGCCGCGCAGGTGGGCGCACTCGTGCTCGGAGACGTCGCGCTCCCCCTCCAGGCCGAAGAGCACGGGCACGGGGTCGGTGCCGACCCGGCCGATCGAGCGGGCCGCCCAGGCGAAGAGCCGGGACGCCTCGGACGGGCAGGCGGCCACCCAGAGGGCGCGCAGCGTCATGGCGAAGTCGCGCAGCCACGAGTACCGGTAGTCGTAGTTGCGGTCGCCGCCGATCCGCTCCGGCAGCGACGTGGTCAGGGCCGCGGCCACCGCGCCACTGCGGGCGTACGTGAGGCCGGTGAGCACGGTCGCGCTGTGCCGGACCTGCTCCCGGTAGCGGCCGTCGTAGTGGTGCGACTCGCGGTAGGCCTGCCAGGCCTGCACCGTCTCGGCGAGCGCGGCCACCGGCTCCAGCCGGGCCGGCACCGTCCCGTACGCCTGCCCATACGCCACGTCGAAGCCGACCACCTGCCCGGCGGAGACCTCGAACTCCTGCCGGACCCGGTCCCGGTCGACGTGCGGCGGCACCCCGTTGGTGTGCAGGGCCAGCACCACCGGGCCGGCCGCGGCCAGCACCCCGCCGTCGGGCTGCCCGTGCAGGTACGGGGTGAGCAGGCCGTACTCCGGGCGGGGGCGGAAGTCGAGCGACATCCGCACCCGCCCGGCCAGTCCCTCCACGACCCGTAGCAGCACCGCCGGGGAGTTCATCCCCAGTTGGTGGCCACGGGCACCGAACTCGGCGGCGAGCGCGTCGGTGACCGCGACGCTCCCCTCCGGCGTGTGGTGCACGGTGCGCAGCACCAGCGTGTCGGCCACGTACGCCCGCTCCACCCGGTGCCCGGGAAGCCCGGCGGCGGTGGGCGCCAGCCGGAAGTGCCCGGCCTCGGTGTCGAGCACGCGGCCGAAGACCGACGGGGAGTCGAACCGGTCCGGGCACCACCAGTCGATCGAGCCGTCCCGACCGACCAGGGCGCCCGAACGGCAGTCGGAGAGGAACCCGTAGTCGGAGATCGCCAGTTGGTCCACCCGCTGCGGGTACCCCGTTGCGGCCGCCTCAGGCGGCACCGACGGTCAGGAGGTGGGCGGCTCGTCCTCGCCGGCGGCCTCGGCCGCGTCGGCCTCCTCCTTGGTCCGGTGCACCGCCTGGTCGGCGTGCTCGGGCGGGCCGTAGACCGTGTAGAGCACCAGCGGGTTGGGGCCGGTGTTGACGAAGTTGTGCTTCGTGCCGGCCGGCACCACCACCAGGTCGCCCTGCACGACCTCGCGCTTCTCCCCCGCCACCTGCGCCTCGCCCGTACCGCTGACGAAGGTCAGGATCTGGTCGATGTCCTCGTGGACCTCCTCGCCGATCTCGCCGCCCGGCGGAATCGTCATGATCACCAGCTGGGTGTGCGCACCGGTCCACAGCACCCGCCGGAAGTCCGGGCTCTTCTCGGCGACGGTCGCGATAGTGAAATGCTCCATGCCGACGCACATACCCGCTGCGGCCCGACGCCACGCCGGGACTCGCAGATGGTGGAATTCGCCACTGCTCGGGGGTTTCGATCCCTGATGGACGGGGATCGAGGGAGTAGCCGGCGCACGATGGCCGGTCGAGCCAGGTCCCCGCCGGCGTACCGCCGTACGGCTGCGGTGGTGGGAGACGGCCAGAGCGCGGCGACGTTCCGATCCACTGGATCCGAACGGCGCCGCGCGCTCGTGTCCGGCTCAGTCGTCGTCCTCGACCGACACCGGCTCCAGCCCCACGCAGCGCAGCTTCAGCTCGAACTCCCCGGACGGGCCGGCGAAGGCGACCTCCACGTCGTCGTCCGGCCCCGGTTCCGCGTCGGAGACCCGGTAGCCCGGCGCGGGCGTCCAGGAGACCAGCCGTACCCCGCCCGGCCCGCACTCGACCACCGCGCTGCCACCCGTCGTGGCGAAGGCCCGACGTGCTCCCGCCGGGGTCGAGCCCGGCGCTCCCGGCGACGGCGGCCCGCCGGTCCCGCCCGCCGTCGGGGACGACGGGCCGCCGGCCCCGGGGACGGTGGGCCTGGGCGAGGCCAGGGCACGCTCGATCTCCTCCTGGCTGAGCACCCCGCCGGGGGTGCCGGCGATGCTCTCCCCCACCCACCGGATCGCGGCCACCCCGATCAGGGTGGCGAGGGCGGCGGTGGCCAGCCACCCGGCGACGGCGAGGAACGAACGGCGGCGCATTCCCCGAGTCTGACCGATCCGAGGTTGGGGCGAGCACCGGACGAGGCTAAGGGAGGGTTAACGTCCGGGCCGGCGCGCCGCGTGGCGGCTAGCCTGCCACCTGTGGCCCGCCTGCTGCTCATCGAGGACGACCTGACGATCCGTACGCCGCTGCTGCGGGCACTGCGCGAGCGGGGGCACGCGGTGGCCGCCGCCTCGACGGCGATGACCGGCCTGCGCGACGCGCTGGACGACCGGCCCGACCTGGTGGTGCTCGACCTGGGACTGCCCGATCTGGACGGCCGCGAGCTGCTGCGGATGCTCCGCGCGGTCAGCGCCGTGCCGGTGATCGTCGCCACCGCCCGCGACGACGAGACCGAGATCGTCGGGGTGCTCGACGCCGGGGCGGACGACTACGTGGTGAAGCCGTTCACGGCCGCGCAGCTCGACGCGCGGATCCGGGCGGTGCTCCGGCGCGGGAGCGGGTCCGCCCCGGAGGAGGACCCGGCACTGGTGGTGGGCGGGCTGCGGGTCGACCCGCGGTCGCGGCAGGTCACCCTGGACGGCGCGCCCGTCGAGCTGACCCCGCGCGAGTTCGACCTGCTGCACCACCTCGCGGGCCGGCCCGGCCAGGTGGTCACCAAGCGGGAGCTGCTCGCCGAGGTGTGGCGGGTCCCGTACGGCGGCGCCGACAAGACCGTGGACGTGCACCTGTCCTGGCTGCGGCGCAAGCTCGGGGAGAGCGCGCAGGCGCCCCGCTACCTGCACACCGTCCGGGGCGTCGGGGTCCGGCTCGAAGCGCCGGGGAGCGCCGGATGAGGGCCCGGCTGGCGCTGCTGGTCGCCGCGGTCAGCGTGCTCACCCTGGTCGCCTTCCTGGTGCCGCTGGCGCTGCTGGTGCGTACGGTCGCGGCGGACCGGGCCACCGTGCGGGCCACGGCCGACGCGCAGAGCCTCGTCACCGTCGTCGGCACCGCCGACACCGCGACGATCCGGCTGACCGTCGACCAGCTGGCCACGGAGTCGGCGCGACCGGTCACGGTGTTCCTGCCCGACGGCACGGTGCTCGGGGCCCCGGCCCCCCGTACGGCCGCCGTGGCGCTGGCGGAGCGGGGGCAGAGCCTCACCGCCGAGTCCGGGCGGGGGCGGGAGGTGGTGATCGCCGTGCAGGGGCGCCCGGACGGCACCGGCGTGATCCGTACGGTGGTCCCGCCCGCCGAGCTGACCGCCGGGGTGACCCGGTCCTGGCTGGTCCTGGCCCTGCTCGGCGTGCTGCTGGTGCTGATCGGGCTGGCCGTCGCCGACCGGCTGGCGCGCACCCTGGTCCGGCCGATCGGTGAACTCTCGGCGGTGTCGCACCGGCTGGCGAACGCGGAGCTGGCCGCGCGCGTCACGCCCGCCGGGCCGCGCGAGCTGCGCGAGGTCGCCGGCGCCCTCAACCACCTCGCTGGCCGGATCCAGGTGCTGCTGGTGCAGGAGCGGGAGGAGGTCGCGGACCTCTCGCACCGCCTGCGTACCCCGCTGACGGCGCTCCGCCTGGAGGCCGAGGCGCTGCGCGACCCGGAGGACGCCGCCCGGGTGACCGCGGCCGTGGACGGGCTGGAGCGGGCGGTCACGGGCCTGATCCGACAGGCCCGGTGGCGGGTGCCGACGGCCGGGGCGGCCAGCGCCGACGCGGCGGCCGTGGTGGCCGAGCGGGTGGCGTTCTGGTCGGTGCTGGCCGAGGACACCGGGCGGGCCGTGACGCTCGACCTGGCGCCGGGACCGCTGCCGGTGGGCGTGCCCGCCGACGAGCTGGCGGCGGCGGTGGACGCCCTGCTCGGCAACGTCTTCGCGCACACCCCGGACGGCACCGCGTTCGCCGTCCGGCTGACGGCGGAGGAGTCGGGCCGGGCGGCGCTGGTCGTGGCGGACGAGGGTCCGGGGATGCCGCCCGGCACGATCGGCCGGGGCGCGAGCACCGCCGGCTCGACCGGCCTGGGCCTGGACATCGCCGGCCGCGCCGCCCAGTCCAGCGGTGGCCGCCTCACCCTGCACGCCGCGCCCTCCGGGGGCGCCGAGGTACGCCTCGAACTGGGCCCGCCCCCGTCCTGACCCTCCTCCGGTCGCGCCCGGACAGGCTTAACCCGGCCTTAGCGTTCGGGCAGCGTGGCGCTATCCGGGCGGGCGCGATCCTGGGAACCAGCAACCGAGGAAGGGTGAACGAGATGAAGCGCAAGTCCCTGATGCTGGCGTCGCTCGGAGGCGCGGCCGTACTCGCCGTGACCGGCGCGACCTTCGGCGTCGCGGCGGCCGACAACGGCACGGCCCGGGCGACCACCCTGGCCGCCGCCACCACCGCCCCGACGACCCCGGCCACGCCGGGCACCCCGAGCGGCACCGGGAGCAGCGCCCCGGCGACGAGCGGCGCGCCGACCACCAGCGGCACCCCGGCGACGCCCGGCTCCCCGTCGGGCAGCGGTGCGCCGGCCACCGGCGACGACGCGGTGAGCGAGCAGCGGGCCGGCGAGATCGCGCTGGCCCGGGCGGGCGGCGGCAAGATCGTCGACGTCGAGCGCGAGGACGAGGACGGCCGGGCCGTGTGGAGCGTCGAGATCGTGGCCGGGCAGACCGAGCACGAGATCGACGTCGACCGGGGCGACGGCACGGTGGTCAAGGCCGAGCAGGAGCCGGTCGACGACGACGATGACGACGACGACCGCGACGACGACGATGACGATGACGACGACTCGGACGACGACGGCGACGACGACTGACCCGTCGCCGGTAGCGCCGCCGTCCCGCACTGCGGGGCGGCGGCGTCGTCGCGGGCTGCACGGCGGCGATCCGTGCCGCCGGCTCGGCGCGTGGGCGCGGTGGGCGGGCCCGGCCCAGGAAACGACGACGGCGACCCGACGCCCTCCGGCGGGTTGTCGTCGCCGCCGGATGCCGCCCGCCCCGGCGGGCGGGACGGGCCGGTCGGCCCTGTGACCGACACCGATGTCTGGCTACATTGGGGTATGGTGCCCGCCCACGAGGGCCGGGCGGCGGAACCGGTCTACCGCCCCATCCTCGCCAACCGGCGGGGTGAGCTGGAGGCGCTCGGTCACCTCGACGACGTCGTCGCCCCCCTGCTCGCCCCGGTCCTCCAGGTGTCCGTCCTCGACCAGTTCACGCTTGACGTGCTCCGTCGGCTGCCCGACGGGCTGCTCACGGCCGTCGACGTCACCGGCCTGCCCGACGCCCCGGAGGCCGAGCTGGTCCGCTGGGGCGTACCGCTGGTGCCGGTGATCGGGCTCGCGGACAGTGACCGGCGCCTGGTGGCGCACGGTGCCGCGGCCCGGGCCCACGCCCAGCGGGCGGTCGTCCGGCTGCGGGTCGGGCACGATCGCGCCGGCCCGGACGCGGCCACGGCGGCGGCGGAGCGGGTCTGGCGGCTCACCGGCCTGGTGCCCGAGCAGTGCGACCTGCTCCTCGACGCGGGCGACGTGTGCTGCCGGGCCGACGTACGGGTGGCCGAGCCCCGGGTCCGCCGGTTGTCGGAGTGGGCCCGCCGGCACGCCTGGTGCTCCGTGAGCGTGGCGGCGGGCGGGATGCCCCCGGCGGTGTCCGCCCTGCCCACCGACGAGCCGGTGCGCGTCGACCGTTGGGACTGGCAGCTCTGGCAGCGGCTGGCCGACCTCGGCGTCGGGTACGGCGACTACGGCGTCGGCTCCGCGGTGCCCGGTGCCGACCAGGCGGGAGACCGGCTGCCCACCGTCCGCTACACCACCGACGGCGCCTGGTGGGTGTACCGCTGGTCGCGGCGGGGCGGACGCGGCGACGACCGGTTCGCGGACCTGTGCCGCACCGTGGTCTCGGCGCCGCACTGGCCGGCCACGGGCGCGGCCTTCTCCTGGGGTGACCACGAGATCCTGCGGCGGGCCCGCCGGGGCGCCGGCGCCGGGTCCGCCAGCAACTGGGCGGCGTGGAGCACCTCGCACCACCTGGCGCACGTGCTGGCCGCGCTGCCGCAGCGGGGGCGGGAGTCCCGGCCGTGGCGGTCCGGTCAGGCGCCGCCGGAGCGGGGCCGTCCCGCCCGGCCGCACCGCAACGGGGAGACCCGCCGGGCCGGCTGAGCGCCTCCCCGCCGGGCACCGGTGAGGAGGCGGCGCCCGGCCGTCACTGCTTCTCGGTGAACCCGAACTGCACGATGCCCTCGTCGTCGACGCTCGCGTCCACCGACGCGTCGCCGAGCAGCTCGGCGGCGTCGGAGTCCAGGAAGATGCGGGCGCCCTGGTTGTCGACCACGTGGTCGCCCTCGGTCGGTTCGGCGACCAGTTCGACGGTGAGCGAACCCGCGTCGGTGTCGGCGGCGATCCGCACTCCGCCGTCCTCGGCGACGTCCTGCTGGTTGGCGAGGTCTCGGATGACCAGCACGGCGTTGTCGGTCATGGTGAGCATGGCGGAACTCCTCGTGGATTCTCGGATTCGCGGTGCGGGACCGGGCTCGGCCCGCGGGCGAGCACACGTGGGAGGCGATGGAAGGGCGACACGCACATCGCCGTCGCGCTTCGGGGCAGCTCAGGGCCCCTCCACGGCCTACGGTGCCCCCTGCCGGGGCATCCGTCAAATAGAGCGGGGTCAGTCCGCGGCGCGGGCCGGGGCGAACCGGGCCCGGATCTCGCGTACCGCCGCGCGGCCCGCCCGGTTGGCGCCGATCGTGCTCGCGGAGGGGCCGTACCCGATCAGGTGAATCCGCTCGTCGGCGACCACCCGGGTGCCGTCCATCGTGATACCGCCGCCCGGCGCGCGCAGGCGCAGCGGCGCGAGATGGTCCAGCGCGGCCCGGAAACCGGTGCACCACAGGATCACGTCGGCGGGCACGAACCGCCCGTCGTCCCAGGCCACCCCGTCCGGCGTGATCCGGTCGAAGACGGGTAACCGGTCGAGCACGCCGCGCTCGCGCAGCCGGCGCAGTTCCGGCGTGAGCGGCAGCCCGGTCACGCCGACCACACTGTCCGGCGGGCGGCCCGCGCGTACCGCCGCGTCGACCAGGGCCACCGCCGCGCGCCCCCGCTCGGGGGTGAACTCCTCGTCGCGGAAGTCGGGCGGGCGCCGGGTCACCCAGGTGGTGCCGGCGGCCACGGTGGAGACCTCGGCGAGCAACTGGACGGCCGACGTCCCGCCGCCCACCACCACGACCCGCCGGCCGGCGAACTCCGCCGGTCCCCGGTAGTCGGCCGTGTGCACCTGCCGGCCCCGGAAGGTCGACCGGCCGGGGTAGTGCGGCCAGAACGGTCGGGTCCAGGTGCCGGTGGCGTTGACCAGGGCACGGGTGGTCCAGGAGCCGTGGTCGGTGTGCACGGCGAGCCGGCCGTCGGCCCGGTCGCGCACCTCCCGGACCCGCACGGGCCGCCGCACCGGCAGGTCGAACTCGCGCTCGTACGCGGCGAAGTAGGCGCTGACCACCTCGGCCGCCGGCCGGTCGGGCCCGGCCACCGGGAAGGGCAGGCCGGGCAGGTCGTGGAAGCCGTGCACCCGGTCGAGCCGCAGCGTGGGCCAGCGGTGCCGCCACGCCCCGCCCGGCCCGTCGCCCCCGTCGAGGATCACGAAGCCGTCTCCGGGGGCGAACCCGGCGCGGGCCAGGTGGTGCCCGGCGGAGAGGCCGGCCTGCCCGGCCCCGATCACCAGCACGTCGACGGAGCGCTCGTCCATGCCGGGTACAACACGGGCGGGCCCGCCCGGCTGCCCGCCGGGAGCGTCTCGCCGGTCACAGCCGCCGGGCCCACGGAAAATTTCTTTCCATCGACGCCCTTTTCTGGCAGATACCTGCATGGCAGCATCACCCCATGCATCGTCGTCTCTTCCCCCGGACGCTCGCGCTGGCGGCACTCGTCGCCGCCGCGGCCACGGCGGGCGCGCCCACCGCCACCGCCGAGTCCCCGACCCCCGCGGCGACCCGGCTGAACGCCACCATCGACGCGATCCTCGCCGACAGCCGGCTGGCCGGGGCGCAGGCCTCGGTGGTGGTCAAGGACGCGACCACCGGAGAGACGGTCTACCACCGCAACGGCGACCGCCGCCTGGTGCCCGCCTCCAACACCAAGCTGCTGACCTCGGCGGCGGCGCTGGAACTGCTCGGGCCGGGCCACCACTTCAGCACCGAGGTGCGGACCAGCGGCGCCCGCCGGGCGGGCCTGGTCTCCGGCAACCTCTACCTGCGCGGCGGCGGCGACCCGACCATGCTCGCCGCCGACTACGACGCGCTGGCCGCGCGGGTCGCCGCCGCGGGCGTCCGGGTGGTCACCGGCAACCTGGTGGCCGACGACACCCGCTACGACAGCACCCGCCTCGGCCCCGACTGGACCTGGGACGACGAGCCGTACTACTACGCCGCTCAGGTCTCCGCCCTGACCGTGGCACCGGACACCGACTACGACGCGGGCACCGTCATCGTCCACGCCGCCCCGGGCGCGACCGCCGGCGCGCGTCCGGTCGTCACCACCACCCCGGCCACCCGGTACCTGAAGATCGACAACCGGGCCGAGACGGTCGCGGGCGGGGAGACGTCTGTCTCCTTCGAGCGCGCGCACGGCAGCAACACGGTCGTGGTGACCGGGCAGATCGCGCTCGGTGCCGCGCCGGCGAACGACTGGGTCAGCGTCTGGGAGCCCACCGGCTACGCCGCCGACGTCTTCCGGTCGGCGCTGCGCCGGCACGGCGTACGGGTGCTCGGCCGGACGGTGCTCGGCCAGGCCACCCCGGAGGGCGCGGCCGAGGTGGCGCGGCACCGCTCGATGCCCCTGGCCCAACTGATGGTGCCGTTCCTCAAGCTGTCCAACAACGGGCACGCCGAGGTGCTGACCAAGGAGATCGGCCGGGTGCTCTCCGGCTCCGGCACCTGGTCGGCCGGGCTGACCGCGATCAGCGAGTACGTCGCCGACGCCGGGATGGACACCGGCACGCTGCGCCAGCGCGACGGCTCCGGGCTCTCCCGGCGCAACCTGATCCCCGCCGACGAGTTCGTGGACCTGCTCACCGCCGTACGCGACGAGCCCTGGTTCGACACCTGGTACGCGGCCCTGCCGGTCGCCGGCGAGGCGGACCGGTTCGTCGGCGGCACGCTGCGCAGCCGGATGCGGGGCACGGCGGCGGCGGGCAACGTGCACGCCAAGACCGGCAGCCTGACCGGCGTCTCCGGCCTCTCGGGCTACGTCACCGACGCCGACGGGCGGGTGCTGGCGTTCTCGATCCTGCTCAACAACTACCTGGCCTCCTCGGTGAAGACGCTGGAGGACCAGATCGCGATCGCCCTGGCCTCGTACACGGGCAGGGGCGTGACCGGCGCGCGGGTCGCGGCCCCGACGGCGCCCGACACCCCCCGGGTCCCGGAGGGCCTGGAGTGCGCCTGGGTCAAGCCGAACGCCTGCTGACCGGCCGGCGGGGCCCGGTGCGGGGGCCCCGCCGGCACTCAGGCGCCGGGGCGGTGCGGCACCTCGGCCGCCGGGTCGCCGCGCTCGATCAGTGCGGCGATCTCGGCGGGACGCAGGCCGCGCTGCGCCAGCACCCGGGTGCCCCAGCGGTGCAGCCGGCACGGGTGCGGGCTGGCGTCGTTGCGGCAGACCGTCCCGCCGGACCAGGTCCGGGGCGCGTGCACCACGACCGCCCGCACGGCGAACTGGGCGTCCTCGACGGTCACGTACAGCGGCAGCGGGATGTCCCGGAGCACCTCCCCGGACGGCTCCCCGGCACCCCGGGGGGCGGGCGGACGGACGGTGCGGGCGGTGACGCTGCTCATCGGTGTGGCCTCCACAAGGGATGGTCGGAGATGGACAGCAGAAAGTTACGACAGGCGCGACGCGGCGCGACGGACAAACTGTCCCGCAGGGTGGACACGGGCCCGCCCGCCGGCACCGGACGGCGGTCCGGGCGGGACCGCCGCCGGGGCGGAGCCGCCGGTCAGCCGGCCGCCCGCGCCCGCAGCCGGGCGGCCGTCCGGCGGGGGTCGTAGTCGGGGGCGACGCCGTCGACGATCAGCGTCGCGCCCGGGATGTGCCGGGTGCGCAGCGGCAGGATCTCCTGGTACGCCGGCGAGTCGTACCAGGCCCGGGCCCGGTCCAGGTCGGGGAACTCGATGATGACCACGGTGCCCGGCCAGTCGCCCTCCCTGACCTCCACCTCGGCGCCGTGCACCCGGAACCGGCCGCCGAACGGGTCCAGCGTGGCCTGGATCCGCTCGATGTAGGTGAGGATGTCCTCGTGGGCCGGGGTGTCGTAGAGGTGGGCGAGCGCGAACGCGGGCATGGTGCCTCCCGGGAACCGGTCCGCCCGGCCGGACGACCGGGGCGGTACGCCGAGTCTCCCGCCGGCGCGTGCCCGGCGTCGATTACCCGTGGGGTAACGACGGTGGCGGCCCGCCCCGCTCAGACGCGGTCGAGCACGACGACGGGGATCTCCCGGTCGGTCTTCTCCTGGTACTCGTCGTACGCCGGCCAGATGGCGGCCATCGTGGACCACATGCGCGGCTTCTCCCCCGCCGTCGCGGTACGCGCCCGCGCGGTGAACCGCTCGGCGCCCACCTGCACCTCGACCAGCGGCTCGTCGAGCAGGTTGAGGTACCAGGCCGGGTGCTTCGGGTCGCCGCCCTGCGAGGCGACGACCAGGTAGGCGTCGCCGTCGCGCCCGTAGATCAGCGCGGTGCGCCGCAGCTTCCCGCTGCGCCGGCCCCGGGTGGTCAGCAGCAGCGTGAAGACCCCGGGCTGCCACTCGTGCCCCTCGGCGCCGCCGGTCTCGACGTACCGCCGGATGTGGTCGGCCACCCAGCCCTGCGGGCTGTCCAGCACCTGCTCGCCCATCGGCCCTCCCGTTCGCCCTCGCGCACCCGGTCGTCGCGATCACGCTACTCCGGGCGGCGGCCGGTCGCCGGGCGAACGGAGCCGCCCGGGCACCGCGTCAGCGCAGCGCGACCGCCTGGACGCCGACGTTGCCGCAGTCGTCGCTGAACGCCTGCTCCACCGTCCAGGTCAGCACCAGCCGACTGCCCTTCGGCGCCTGGAACCGGATGGTGAACTCGGTGGACCGGCTGGTGTGCCGGTCCTCGATCCGCAGGGTCCGGCTCGGACCGCCGACGGAGAGTCGGGCATCCAGCCGGCCCCGGGCCATCCACACCCCGCCGTACAGCCGGACGGTGCGCGCCTGGCCGTCGGCGGCCACCGCGAGCGTGAAGCCGCTGCCGGCGCCGCACCGGTAGACCCCGTGCGGCGAGCCGCTCGCCGACGTCACCGGGCTGCCGTCGCGCCAGCTGAAGCTCTCCTGGTTGTCGTCCCAGCCGCCCCGCCGGCCGGTGCCGCCCTCGTCGCGGATCTCGCCGGAGCCGCCGCGCTTGCGGACCGTCGACTCCGCGCCGCGCAGGCCCCAGTGGACCCAGTCGCGGCGGCCCACAGTGGTCAGGTCGACCTCGCCCGGCGCCTCGGCCATGCTGGCGGCGAGCACCGCCCGCACCGGCGGCGCCGACGTCGACGGCTTCGGTGGCGTCGGGGACGGGCTCGGCGGACGCTGCCGGGGCCGCAGCCCGGGCGAGACCAGACCGGCGTCCAGGTCGCGTCCCTCCACCCCGGGGAAGCCGCTCGGCCGGCCGGCGTCCGCCGGTACGTCGCCGGCGGTCTCCCCGCCCGGCTCGGGGTCGCCGGCGGTCAGGTACGACACGAGGGCGACCAGGCAGGCGACCACGGCGATCCCCTCGACGGCCCACCGGCGGCGCTGCCGTGCCCGGGCCAGCCGCCGCAGGCCGGTGCGGGTGTGCCCGGCCTGCGGAAGGGGCGGATGCCGGGTCCCGGGCGGGGCTGCCGGGTCGCCGTACCGCGACGGCCGGATGTGCTGTCGGGTGAGGTCTTCCTCCGCCACCGGCCCTCCACTCCCCCACCGGCCCCGGCCGGACGCGGCCGTCCGTTCTGGGCGGCCCGCGCCCGCACCGCCTCGTCCGTCGCGCCGGACGGACGGGCGTGTCCAGTTCGTCACCGGACGGTAGCGGACATCGATCAGGACGGTGGTCTCGGGGCGGTGCCGCCGGCCCGGCAGGCGATCCGGACGCCCGGGTCGGCTGCCTCAGCGGATCTCGAAGCCCAGCGCCTGCGCGATCACCATGGCCTGCGTGGCGTCGACGATCGCGCCGGCCCGCTCCACCGCCGTCGGGTCGAGCGCGGTGAGGTCGCTGCCGCGCAGGTCGGCCCCGGTCAGCCGGCAGCGGTGCAGCTGCGCGGCGGAGAGGTCGACGCCGGTCACCGTCGCCCCGGTCAGGTTGGCCCCGGTCAGGTCCGCCTCGCGCATCCGCACGTCGGTGAGGCGGACCCCGCGCAGGTCGGCGCCGGGCAGCGCGACGAACGACCAGTCGCCGCCGGCGACCGTCAGCGGCCGCAGGTCGCACTGGGCGAAGGTGCTGCCCACGAGCTTGCAGCCGGTGAACTCCGCCTCGAACAGGTTGCACCGCTGGAAGGTGCAACGGGTGAAGGCCGAGTCGGTGTGCCGGGAGGAGTTGAAGCGCGTGTTGCCGAAGGTGCAGCTGTCGAAGACCGCGCCCCGGCTCACCGCCTCGGACAGGTCGACGTCGAAGAACGTGCAGCGGACGAAGTGCCGGTCCACCAGCTCCTCGGCGTACCAGTCCTCGTTGCGGAAGGTCTCGTCCTCGGTCAGCTCGGGCATCGGGCCAGGCTATCGAGGGGGTGGGACAACGGCGGACTGCCCCTTCCGGCGGGGCGTACCGGCTAGTAGTTTCGGCGACGTGAGTGTGGCACGCAGCATCGACCCGGACCAGATCGGCTTCGACCCGGCGCGGTTGGCGCGCATCGACGAGCACTTCGGCAGGTACGTCGACGACGGTCGCCTCGCCGGCTGGCAGGTGCTGGTCACCCGCCGCGGCGAGATCGCCCACTCGTCGACGTACGGGCTGCGCGACGCGGAGGCGGGCAGGCCCGTCGAGGCGGACACGCTCTGGCGCATCTACTCGATGACCAAGCCCGTCACCTCCGTCGCCGCGATGATCCTGTGGGAGGAGGGCCGCTTCGAGCTGACCGACGAGATCAGCCGGTGGCTGCCCGAGTTCGCGGACCTGCGGGTCTACTCCAAGGGCTCGGCGCTCAAGCCCTTCACGGTGCCGGCGGTCGAGCCGATCCGGGTGTGGCACCTGCTCACCCACACCGCCGGCCTGACGTACGGCTTCATGCAGACCTCGGTGGTCGACGGCATCTACCGGGCCGCCGGCTACGACCTGTACCCGCCGGCGGACGTCGACCTGGCGACGGCCTGCCAGGCGTTCGGCGAGCTGCCGCTGCTGTTCCAGCCCGGCACCGCGTGGGGCTACTCGGTCGCCACCGACGTGCTCGGCCGGCTCGTGGAGGTGGTGTCCGGGCAGAGCCTCGACGCCTTCTTCGCCGACCGGATCTTCCGCCCGCTGGGCATGACCGACACGCACTGGTGGGCCGAGGGCGACACCGCCGACCGGCTCGCCGCCCTCTACGCGCCCGACCCGCGCACCGGCCGCGCGTTCCGCTACGACAAGCTGGGCGCCCTGGCGTACGAGAAGCCGCTGCTGCTCTCCGGCGGCGGTGGCCTGATCTCCAGCGCCGCCGACTACCACCGGTTCACCCAGATGCTGCTGCGCGGCGGCGAGCTGAACGGGGCACGCCTGCTGGGGCCGCGCACGGTGCGCTTCATGACCCGCAACCACCTGCCCGGCGGGCAGGACCTGGAGACCCTCTCCGCCGGTGGCTTCGCCGAGACCACCCTCGACGGGATCGGCTTCGGGCTCGGCTTCGCCGTGGTCGACGACCCCGTGCCGAGCCGGGTGCCGAGCAGCCCCGGCGAGTACTACTGGGGCGGCGTGGCGAGCACGGCCTTCTGGGTCGACCCGGCCGAGGAGGTCACGGCCCTGTTCTTCACCCAGCTCATGCCGTCGAGCACCTACCCGATCCGGCCGCAGCTGCGGCAGCTCGTCTACTCCGCCCTGGTCGACTGAGCCGGCTCCAGGCCCGGCCGGCGAGGGGGACGGCGGCGCAATGCCGGTCCGCCCCCGGTCGCCGGGTCACCGCCGCCGGCACTCCTCCATCCCGTCGGGGTACGTCCAGCACTCCGTCTGCACCCCGGCCGTACCGGTGACCCGGAAGGGGCGCCCCGCGTCGTCGACCGTGACGGTGCCGGTGCGTCCCCGCGACGCCCAGTCCACCTCGACCGTCCAGTCGCAGTCGCAGTCGACCGTGTGGCCGATGACGAGGAAGGTCTCGGCATCGGTCAGGGACACCCGGTAGGGGAAGCGGATCTCTTTGCGCTCGTGTTCGGGGAGGCTCGCCCCGCCCTCGTCGAACAGGCCGGCGGTGAGCACCGGAGGGTCCTCGTCCAGGTTCGCCTCCACCCAGCGGTAGGCGGTCGGGCCGCCTCCGCCCGGAGCGGTGAACACGCCCCGCAGGGCGGGGCGCCGCGTCATCACCCGCACCCGCAGGTCGGTGAGGGTCACCTGCGCCTCGTCGACCCCCTGGACCGTGAAGTAGACGTACTGCCGGGAGGCGGGCGTCCCGGCGGCCTCCCGGGCCCACCGCGACCAGTCGCCCGCCCAGGCCGGTCGGGCGGGGACCTCCGCCAGCGGCGGCGCGACCACCCAGCCGTCCGACGCCTCGTGGCCGACGCGCACCGCGACCGTGAACGGCAGCGCGTCGGGGTCGGGCGGGGGCGGCGGGGGCGTGCCGGGAAGGAGTCCCCAGGCGAGGAGCCAGGCGGTCAGCATCGCCGTGACGACGGCCGCGAGGACCCCGGCGAACCAGCGGCCGGCGGGCGGCCCGGCGGGCGAGAGCCGGCGCACCATTGCCCGCACCCGATCGGACCGGCGCGCCCTCGGCTCCTGCGCCGGTTCCGTCGACGCCTCCGGGGGCCCGGGCGTCCCGGCGGACGCGTCACGTTCCTCCGTCATCGCGCCCACCCCCCGCCCTCCAGCGGTCACGGTCCGACACCAGTGCACCCCGAAGCGTGCGACGACGCAAGGGGCGGTTGCGCCGCGCGGGATCCACGGTCCGCCAGCGCGCGATGTCGCCGGTCAATAGCCTGGAGACGAGCCACGTCCGCCGGGCCGGACGGGCCTGGCGGGAGGCGGTATGAGCAACATCGTCGTGTTCGGCGCGGGTGGCACCGCGGGGTCGCGGATCGCCGCCGAGGCGGTCGGCCGGGGGCACCGGGTCACCGCGGCGGTACGCCGGCCGGAGGCCACCTCGTACCTGCCGCCGGCGGTCACGGTGGTCACCGGGGACGCCACCAGCGAGCGGAGCGTACGGGAGCTGGCGCCCGACACGGACGCCATGGTGGTGGCGATCGGCGGCGGCGAACACGACCTCTGGCTCGACGCGGCGCGGAACCTGGTCGGCGCGCTGCGTGGCATGCCGGCCGCGCCCCGGATCATCCACGTGGGCGGCGGGTCGACCCTGCTCACCCCGAAGGGCACCCGCTTCCTCGACGAGCCGGACTTCCCCGAGGAGTACCGCGAGGCGGCGCGCGGGCAGGCCGAGGCCCTCGACTTCTACCGCTCCTCGGCCGACGGGGTGACCTGGACGTACGTCTCGCCGCCGCCGCTGGAGTTCCACCCGGGCGAGCGCACCGGGCACTACCGCACCGGCGGCGACCAGCCGGTGACCGACCACGAGGGCCGCTCGGTGCTCAGCTACGAGGACCTGGCGGTGGCGATCGTGGACGAGATCGAACAGCCGCGCCACGAGAACGCCCGCTTCACCGCCGCGTACTGAGCGGGGCGGGGCGGCCGGCGGTGCCGTGGGCGCGGGATCAGTCGGCGAGGCGGGCGGGGAAGCCGCCGGTGGCGATCGGGCCCCAGGCGTCGATGGTGACCCAGGGCTTCCGTCGCCCGGCGACCGCACCGGAGGGAACGGGCCCGACGCCCACCCGGACCGCGCGGCGGCGCGGCGGCCAGATCGCGGCGCGGCGGCCTCAGCGGGGTCGCGGGGCGGCGCGGCCGGCGGCGGGCTGGGCCGGCACCCGGGGGCGGACCGAGGGCCGCCAGGCGCGGCCGTTGGCGTAGATCACCCGGAAGCCGAGGTACGAGGCGAGGGGCGCCCAGTGCGCGGAGCCCATCCGCAGCTCGGCGGCGTTGTGGCGCTGCCCGTTGGCCAGCACGTCGAGCAGGACGGTCTCGAAGGCGGCCGACTCGACCCAGTCCACCTCCCGGGTGTACCCGCAGATCAGGGCCGCTCCGGTGGCGTCGAGGAAGTCCCGCAGCACCGCGTCGGAGGCGCGCAGCACCGAACAGCTGCCGAAATAGAGCCGCCGGCCCTCGCAGCGGCCCGCCATCAGCTCGGCGACGTCGGCGAGCGCCACCGATTCCCAGTCGGTGAGGCAGAGCCGGCTCGGCTCGCCGTGCATGGCGAAGAAGCCGACCCGGTGGTCGGCGTACTGCTTGAGCAGCCAGCGGTCGACGAAGTAGAAGAGTTCGTCGCGGGTGGCCGCGTCCTTGTGGATGAAACGGATCTTTCCGAGCCGTTCGAGCAGTTCGAGGGTGGGCAGGACGGAGCCGCGCTCGTTGAGGTCGCGGTGCCACTGGCCCTCGATGCAGAAGACGCCACCGCGTGCCATGCCGCCCCCTCCCCCGGTCCCGCCGGCGCTGACGTTACCGGGTCGGGCCGGCGGGAGAACATCACCCGGCGCGTGCCGACCTGCGGCTTTGCGCGCCGTTCGCGCTTTCCTGTGGCCTGTTGCCGATCAATGGGCGATTCGCAATTCGCGTAATGCCCAGGCAACGCTCAGCAACGGCGAATCGTGAGGACAATTCTTGTTAATCGCCGCGAACCACCCGTCGGCCTGCCACTGTGGAAATGCGGGACGGGCAGGCCGATGTCCCGGATGCCACCCCATTCCCACTCCTATCGGGAGGACTTCTGTGCGCGTTAACACCCTGAAACGGGCCGCTGTCGCATTCGCCCTGGCGTTGCCGGCAGCCGCTGTCGCCACGGTGGCCGCCGCGCCAGCGGCCCACGCCGACGGCTGCTACACGTGGAAGCGCAACCTCTACCAGGGGCGCTCCGGCGACGACGTCCGCCAGTTGCAGATCCGGGTCGCCGGGTGGGCCGGCAACCGGGACATCGTGGAGAACGACGGCCGCTACGGACCGAAGACCGCCGCCGCGGTCAAGCGGTTCCAGGCCGCGTACGGGCTGCGCGCCGACGGCATCGCCGGACCGCAGACGTACGGCAAGCTCTACGACCTCCAGGACGACGACTGCACGCCACGGCACTTCAGCTACAGCGAGATGGACGACGGCTGCGGTCGCGGGGGCTGGAGCGGTGGTCCGCTCTCCGCCGCGCAGACCCGGCAGAACGCGCTGCGCACGATGTGGAAGCTGGAGGCGCTGCGGCGCAGCCTCGGCGACAAGCCCCTCCTCGTCAGCAGCGGTTTCCGCAGCCGCACCTGCAACGACCAGGTCGGCGGGGCGTCCGACAGCCAGCACCTCTACGGCAACGCCGCCGACGTGGTGTCGCGCACCAGCTCGCTGTGCCAGATCGCCCGCGACGCCCGCAACCGGGGCTTCAGCGGGATCTACGGTCCCGGTTACCCGGACCACGACGACCACGTGCACGTGGACTCGCGGCGGGAGAACAACAGCGACGACACCCCGAACACCACCAGCTGGTCCGCGCCGGACTGCGGCATCGGCGCCGGCCGCGACTGAGCCGGCCCAACGACGACGCCGGCCCGGGTGAAGTGCTGCCAGTACGGCAGCCACACCTCGTACGGGTCGGACCACTCCTTGACGTTGCGGTAGTTGATCG
>NZ_JBEZEV010000066.1:0-38579 GCF_040649055.1 Micromonospora sp. NPDC049060 | reverse complement strand
CGCCACGGCGAGAGCCTCGCCGTGGCGCGTCACGCCCCGCTCGTACACCGGGCGCCCAGGCGGGCGCGCCTTACGTCACCGTTCCTGCGGCGGGCCGGGGTCGTCGAGCAACACGACCAGGTCGTCACGTCCCACCTCGGTCAGGGCCCCCCGCAGCAACCACATGCGGTCGCGCACCTCGAGCCACTCCCAGAGCGCCTGTGCCCTTCGCCCCGGCTCGAACCTGGCGCGGTCGTACACCGGCACGTCGAGTACGTCCACCAGGTCGTCCCAGCTCTGGCCCAGACGCCGGGCGAACTGGACCTTGATCCGGCCCGGGTACCTGACCGGCCGGGCGGGAGCGGCGGTGTCCGGGACAGCGACCTGGGATGGCGGGGTCGGTGGGGTCACCGTCGCCGACGGCGGCGGCTCGGTGGCCGGCGACAGTGCAGGCGGGACCGCTGGGGTCGCAGCGCCGTTCGGCCCGGACTGGGTCGGTGGAGTGGTGGGAACTTCCGATTGTGGTCCCGAGAGGTCTGTGTAGGCCCGGGTGGCGAGGGCGGCGACCTCGAAGAACCACCACCGGTCGGCGATCGGGAGGTCCTCGTCGGCGACGGTACGCAGCGCAGAGCCGACCAGCAGGAGCAGGTGTTGGCGGGCCCAGGCTCCGGACATATCGCGACGCCGGCCCCAGGAGGCCGCTGCCGTGTGGATACGCCGTATGACGGCCAGGTAGCCGGCCACCGGCGGCGATGCCGGGTGGCGCTCCGGTGCGACGACGAGTTCGGCCAGGGCGGACCGCAGCGGCGTCTCTGGCGCCAGCGCGGGAAGCCAGGCGGCCGCCACGGAGAGCGCGAGCTTGACCGGGTCCCGCGACACAGGAGTTGTCGGAGAGAACCGCCCCAGATCGATGAGGCGGAAGTTGTCCGCGAGCACCCGCTCGCCGGTAGGCACGAGGATGTTACCCAGGTGCAGGTCGCCGTGCCCGTTGCCGACGAAGACGTCGATCTTTTCCCGGCCGGCGTCGAGCCTGTCGGTGAGCAGCCCGAGAGGGTTGGGCAACGGGCCGGCGCGGCCGGGTAGCCACACCTCGCTGGACGGGTCGGTGAGGGAGAGCCCGTGCCGCCCGGCGAAGCCGGCAAGGCGGTCACGATGCCCTTCGAGGAAGTCGTTCAGGTGGTCGGCGGCCGTGCGTTGCACCGGATCGGGGTCGTGCCCGGTCCCCCAGTCCGCGCTGATGCGATCCACGATCATGCCGCAGATCTCGCCGAAGTCCGGCTCGTCGATCAAGGCGGCAAGTGAGCGCAGTTCCCCGACGGATCCTTGGGCCACCTGCTGCTGGTGCAGCCACCAGTACGTGCCGGGCAGGGCACAGGCGTTGACCGTATCCACCAGGTGCTGCCGCCAGAAGTTCTCGGGCGTGAACTGTCGGGCGCGCTCGACCCCGGCGGTCTCCGCAGCCGCGAGCTGCGGCGGCACGAGTTTGACAATCGCCTCACGGAGCATGCCTCGGTCTGGGTGCAGGCGGACGACGGCGACGTAGGAGCCGCTGCGCCCGTCGGTGAGCCACCGTCGGTGGGTCACCCGTGACGCCTGGGCCTCCGCCCATCGCACCAGACCCGCGAGGACCTCGTCGGGCAGGATCGCCCGCCAGGCGTCCGGGTTGGTCAGACGATCATCGGAGGCTTGGCTCAAGGTCCTATCCTTCTGCCGGGGCGTCCACTGTGGCACCGGCCGTCGAGCGTACGCGCAATCTCCACGTGAAAGGACCGCAGATGAGGGCGGAGACAGGTAGGAGGCGCAAGAGGTCATCGGCGCACGCCACGCACGGCGAGATGCCCCACGACGAGGTGTTGGACCTGCTGAAGTGGCACATCGAACGCTACGACAGGTTACGGGTGTCGACGGCCAGCCGTGCCTCGGTGGTGCTGAGCGCCGGGGCGATCCTGTCCGCCGGCAACGCCCTGCTGTTGACTCAATTACTCAGCGACATGACGGACTGGATGACGGCATGGTGGTTGCTGGCGTTCACCGTCATGGCCCTGCTCGACGCGGCGCTGGTGGTGGCGTCGCTGGTCAAGGCGGCGAACGTGCTGGTCACCCCACGGCGCAGCCGCGCGATGCTGCCCAGCGGCGCTGACCTGCCCCGCAGTCTCGTCTTCAACGGAACGGACACGGTCGCCCACGTCAAGACCTTCGACGACTTCCGGACAGCGGTCGAAAGCCAGAGCCGGCCGGAGGTGCGCCGGGCCGCCGAGGTGGAGCTCTGGGTGGGTATCCAGCAGCACCGCCATCGGTACGGCCGCCTGCGGGAATCCGTACGCCTGCTCCGTCTGGCCGCGATCGTGTTCGTCGCCGTACTGGCGGTCGTCATGCTCGTCAACGCCGCCCACGGTTTCTGACGTCGCAGACGGGATTGCCGCGTCCGCCGTGCTGTGGTGGGATTCTGCATCCACCCGTGATCCGTACCAGTGACAGTGGACGGTTTCGACGATGCTCCAGGACTATCTGACCCGACAGACCACTGCCCGGCGGGCGGCAGCCTGACCATGAGTGGTCAGGGCCGGCCCGCCGGGGGAAGTTCCTTCCCCGGTTGGGCGAAGGTGAAGTTCTGCCAACGGATGCAGCCGGACAACTGGCGTGATCTGGCCGATCTCTTCGACGTCAGCCCTGCCGACCGGGCGCGGTTCACCCCGGGAGACGAGGCGCGGTCGCTGTGGGAACTGGTCGAGGCGCGCGGCCAACTGGACAGGCTGCCCGATCTCCTGGACGGGATGGGGCGCGCTGAACTCTCTCTCCTGCTCCGACAGTCGCGCGAAGCGGCTGAGCAGCCGACGCTCGCTCTGCCTCCCGTACCCCAGCAGGATCTGAACACTCTCTTCTTCGACCTTGAGGAGATCCGACACGCCCTGATGGAGGACGCCGAGCAGTTGCGTCAGCGCCGACGTTCGACGCGGGACGCACCGGCCAGCCTGGCCCCGTTCGTCCTGACCCACCGGGATTCCACCGTGGCCGACAGGATCTGTGAGTGGTTGCCGCACTGCTACTACGGCATCGCGTGCAAGCCAAAGATCACGCTCGGTCCGCTGGTGACGTCGGTTGACGCCCAGGTCGCCCGGATGGCGCGCTTCCGCGCCGAGTTGGAGCACTCGGACGTCGCCTGCCACGTCTATGGCGTCGACGCCCCGACGAAGACGATCACCACGTTCTTCGAACGGCTCGCGTCCGCACTAGATGGAGCCAGCAGGTGCCTGGTGGTCATCGTGACCGCCGCGCCCGGTGTCCGGCTTCCCGACACGTTGCCGCGACTGCCGGCACCGGGCTTCCGCCGCAGCCACGTGACCCTCTGGGCGCAACGCATCGTCGCCGAGCGCGGGTGGCAGCCCGGCCTCGCCACCGCCTGGGCCGGGCTCGTCAGCGAGTACGCCGTCGACGTGGGCGAGATGCTGCACATCGGCCGGGCCTACGAGGCGCTGGAACAGTCGATCAATGACCTGCTCACCGACGAGGCGGGCTTCCGACGTGACCTGGAGAAGAGGATGAGCCTTGGATAGCCGGCACCGGATCGACGCCACCACCCGCTACGACCGCCGGGCCGAACTACCACCCGAGCAGCTGATCGAGGTGGCGGAGGTCGACCAGTCCCAGCTCGCGGACCCGCCGATGCGGAAGGTCACCTGTGAGCCGTACCTGGCCTCGCAGGAGTTGGAGGACGCGACGAACCTGGCCATCGCCCTGGGCCGTCCGCTGCTCCTGCAGGGTGACCCGGGCGCGGGAAAGACCCGGTTGGCCCACGCGGTCGCCTACGCGCTCCAACTGCCCCTCGAACAGGCCTACGTCAAGTCCACCAGCCGCGGCCAGGACCTGCTCTACACCTACGACGCGGTCCGTCGGCTCTTCGACGTGCAGACCGCGACGCCGCGGCAGGTCACGCGGACCACCCGCGCGCAGCACCGGGGCAGCGATCCGGCTCGCTACGTCCGGTTGGGGCCGCTCGGTCGGGCCATCGCCCGGGCCGGCCATGCCCGGCGGTCCGTCGTACTCATCGACGAGATCGACAAAGCGGACATCGACTTCCCGAACGACCTGCTGCGCGAACTGGACCGGCTGGCCTTCGAGGTCGCCGAGGCCGGCGACATGCGGTACGCGGTGCCGGACGTCCCGGAGCTGCGGCCGATCATCATCGTCACCAACAACGAGGAGAAGGCGCTGCCGGACGCGTTCCTACGTCGGTGCATCTTCCACTACGTCCGCTTCCCCACCGACCGCGCGGAGCTCGAGTCGATCCTGTCGCTGCACGACGTGAGAGACACGGCGCTGCGCGACGCTGCGGTCGACGTGCTGTTCCGGCTCAGGGAGCTGGACCTGCTGAAGAAGCCGGGGCTCAGCGAACTGCTCGACTGGGTGCACTACCTGGAGTCGGCCGACGTGGACCCCGACGCCGTTCACCGCGTGCCGCACAGCGGAGCACTGATCAAGCAGCAGGCGGACCAGCTGCGCGTCGATCGTTGGCTCGCCGGCGACTGAGGAGAACCGATGCAGCCACGCTTCGTGCCGGACCTCGTCGCACTGCTGCGGCGCCGTGGCATCCCACTCGGGGTGGACGACGTCGCAGCGCTGCGAACCTCGCTCGCCGCCGGCTTCGGCTGGGAGTCGCGAGCCGGCCTGTGCGAGCTCTGCGTGTCGCTGTGGGCGAAGTCCCCTTCGGAGGCCGAGGTCGTCCGCGCGGCGTTCGCCGCCGTCGCCGTACCGGACTGGAACGTCACGCAGGCACTTCGACCGGGCAGCCAGAACGCGCCGGACGCGCCGGACGCGCCGTCATCGGTGCCGCCGGGTGCCAGCCCGGTGACAGGCGCCGGAAGCGGGACACCCGCCACCCTGCCGCAACCACGCTCATCCGTCGGTGTGGCACCACCTCCGCACAGCGGTCTGGACGATCCGACGCTGATCCTGGTGCCGCAGTATCCGGTGACGCCACGCGCGGTCGCGCAGGTGTGGCGACGCATGCGGCAACCCGCACGTCGTGGCCCGGCAGTGGAACTGGACGTCGAAGAGACGGTACGGCGACAGGCGCGCACCGGGGTCGTCACCCCACCCGTGCTCGTTCCGGCACGACGCAACGTCGCCCGACTGTTGTTGCTGGTCGACATCGGCGGGTCGATGCTCCCGTACGAAGACTTCGTCGCGCACGTCGAGCTGTCGATCCGGCGCGCCGCCCGCTTGGACGTCCTGGCGGTCCGATACTTCCACGACGTGCCGGGGCACGCCGACCGGGCCGTGTTGGCCGGTGCCGACGCCAGGCACGCCAACCTCGATCGGATCCTCGCCGACATTTCCCCACTCGCCGGCGGTCGCGTCTACCGGGAGCCCGAACTGACCCGAGGGGAGACGTTGTCGGCGGTGGTGGAGGGTGTCGGCAGGTCGGCGGCCGTGTGCGTCGTCAGCGACGCCGGAGCGGCCAGGGGGCGGCTGGACCTCATCAGGCTGCTCGACACCGTCGCGATGCTGAAGGCACTGCGCGGCCCCGGACGGACGACCGCGTGGTTGAACCCGGTCGACCCGCGAAGGTGGGCACGGACGACTGCGGCGCTCGTCGCTCGGCACGTCCCCATGCACCCGCTGACCGTGTCGGGCATGTATGCCGCCGTGGACGTCCTACGCGGCCGGTTCACCCCGGTGGCGAGGCCGCTGTGACCGCCGTCCCGCTGCAACGAATCGCTGGCGACCTGCGCGCCGTGCAGCGCGTGCTACCACCGGGCGCCATCGAGCTCGCCTGTCACGCCAGTCTGCCGGTGGCGGTCGACCCACCTCTGCTGCACCTGATCAGGACGAACTTCCTGCCGGACCTGCCGTACGACCTAGAGGCCCGGCTGCTGCTGTCGCCGCTGTTCCAGGAGCTCGGCGACGGCCTGTACGAGATCAAGCCAGATCTGCGCGACGTGCTCCTCGCCGCGTTGGTCGCCCGTCACGGCACGGAGCGGCTGCGCCGGGTGGCCATCCTGCTGGAGCGGTACACGGACCTGCGGACCTCGTGGCCGGACAGGCCTGAGCTGGCGCACGCCCAACGGCTGACCGCCCTGCACGTGCTGCAACCCAGGGAGGCGGAGCGCTGGCTGGCCCAGCACGAGCCGGGATCGGGCGGGGACGAGCTGGCCCCGACCTGGTTCGTGGCGATGCGCCGGCAGATCCGATCCGTGCCCGCCCGGGACCAGGGATTGTTGTCCCGGCTGCTCCGGGCGGCAACGGAGCAGTTGCGGCGGCCCGATCGTCCCCGGCAGGTCGCCGACGTGCTGGCCGTCGTCGCGCTACTCGGGCTCCCCGGCCTGCTAGCGGCAGCCGTGATGTACGCCCTGGAAGCCCTGCGCGCGGCGAGCGCCGACACCGATCCGGCTGTCCGCCGCGCTGCCCGCGACGCGCTACCCGACGTCGAGGTCGAGGTACGGCTCGACGACTCGGACGGCCTCGGCAGCCACCGGGCGCCCACGGACCGGCCCCGCGCCGATGGACTGGCGGACCCGACCGCATCACGGGTGGTGCTGATCGGCAACGGTGATCTGCGGGGCAGACAGTCGTTGCCGGGAATCGCCACAGCGCTCCAGGGCCTCGCGGACGCCCTGGCAGAGCCGGAGATCTGGGGCATCGACCGACGAAACTGCCAGGTGCTGCTCGGCGCAGGCCGTAGGGAGGTCGAGGCGGCGCTGCGCCGGGCGGCTGCCGAGGTGGGGCCGGACGGGCTGCTTCTGGTCCACTACGCGGGACACGGGCTGAGCGACCTGGCGGAGGAAGGACTCGTGCTCGGCACGGCCGACACCGACCTGCTGCTCCCCCGCCATACCGGACTGCCCTACTCGGTCGTCGAGCGGTGCCTGCGCGGCAGCGCGGCACGACAGACACTGGTCGTCCTCGATTGCGACCATACCGGGCAGATCAGCGGTTCGGCCTGGTTCAGGACGGCTCAGCCGGTCGACTGCCTCATCGCTCTTCAGCAGCCCGCCCTGCCCTCCCCCTCTGCCGGAGAGTTCCCGCTGACCAGGGAGCTGACCCGACTTTTGTGGTCGGGGATTCCCGGAGCGGGAACTCTGCTCGACGCCCAAACGATCTACCAGCAGCTCCAGCCCTCACTTCCTGCGGACGTCCATCTCCTGCTGGCCGACACGAACGACAGCCGCCTGACGCCGCTGACGCGTAACCGGGTCAGGCCGACGTCACCGCTCGTCGGGCGGATATTCTCCGTGGCCCCGGAGGCCACGGATGCGAGCCCGTACGGGGCGGTGGTGATGGTGCTACGGCACCACCCGCTCGAAGGAACTCTGGGAGTTCGGCTCGACGACCCCTTCCGCCAGAAACTCGACCTGCCACCGGAATGGTCCGGCCTGCCCGCGCCGCCGGCGGTGGCGTTCCGGGGAGGTACGCCGGCGGAGCGGCACGGGTTCATCGCCGTGGCACGGCTCCTAGATGACGAAGGCCTTCCGGCAGGCATCGCCCTTCTGCGCGACCGGGCCGGCGTGCTGACCCGACACGCCGCCCCTGCTCGGATCCGTCCGTACCTGGCAGGCATACGACTCTTCACGGGCTACCTCGGCTGGGCGCCGGACCAGTTCGAAGAACTGCTGGCAGAAGGCGCGGTATGGCAGGCGAACCAGGCCGTCGCCCACCGCCTCCTGATGACCGACCGACCGGAGCATCTCCCAGGGCGGCTGGCCCGTGCAAGCGCATCGCTCAGGTCCACCGACACATCTCGACCCGGCCTGACCACGCTGCTGCACGATCTGGTCGCGAGCATCGGTCGCGGCGACAGCGTGAGCCTCGTGCTGGGTCAGGATGCTGGCCGCCCCACAAGCGCCGCCGACGTCGACCGCCTCGTTCGGCCCGGCTCCACAACGAGCAGCGGTTCCGGCATAACGGCCCTGGGATCTCTGCTCGCCTATCGTGGACAGTGGTTCGAGCGTCAGGTCTTCACCATCCATTCGGCGCCCGTCGTCGCCCGTGCCGTGCGCGACGAGGGCAGCGAGTCGGCCCTCCTGCACCTCGTCGCCGACAGCTCGCTCCCGGCGCGCTCCGACGACGCCGTCCAGGTGTACGAGGTCAAGGACCACCCGGGACAACCATGGCCGCTGGGCCGTGAGGAAGGCGACGACGTCCGCTCCTGGACGGATCGCACGGCCGAACGGTTGGCAGAACTGATCACCGGCAATCACGTCTGTGTGGTGGGGCATGACGGTGCGCCGGGCGTGATCGTCGCGGCCCTGCGGCGGCTCAGGAAGAAGGGCCTGGCGCGCATCACCTGGGTGACCGCCTCGGACGAGCTTTCCGCCATCAGGGTGAGCCGCGAGGCGGACCTGGACCGGGCCCTCGGCGGGAAGGTCTCCTTCTACCACGGGGTGGACAGCGACCGCCTGTTCCCGCTTCTGCGTGGACGGCTCGGTGCCTTCCCGCCCGACACCCCCCGGCTGGGCGTGGGGGTCCGTTTCCCGCGCGCCGAGCACGAACTCCTCCTCGACCTCCGCTGACGACGCACCGACAGCCGGTCACCATCTCGAAGTCGCGTAAGGAGGTTGCCCTCGTGGACCACGTTGCTCTCCTGCCGTTGTACCGGTCGTGGCTCGCACCCGACGCCGCCGCCCGCGCCGCGGCCATCGCCGACCTCGCGGTGCCCGGGCCCATCGCGCTTCGCAGCCGGTACCGGCACCTACGCGATCCACAGGCACCGGTGGGGCCACTGCAGGAAGGCCTGTCCCTGGCCGAATGGCGAACGGTGCTGGAACTCGAGACTGAGGGCGACCGGGCCCTGCGGGAGGGCGACCTGGACGCGGCCCGGGACACGTTCATCCGGCTCGCCGAGCACGAGACGACCGCCGACCACCGCGTCGTACGGGTGCACGCGCTCATCGGCGAGGGCGACATCGCCCGGGCGTTCGACAAGGTGGATGAGGCGATCACCGCCTACGAGACGGCGTTGACGATCGCCACCAGCGACCGGTACCGGTTCGGGCAGTTGAGGGCGCTGGTGCCGCTCGGCTACCTGTCCCTCGCCTACTCGTCCGCGGTGACGGCGGGCGCACAGTTCCGCCGCGCGGAGGCCCTCGCGGTCGAGTTGGCCGATCCCCTGTACCGGGGCAACGTGGGGCTTGGCCTCGCCGAGTGCCTCGAACGGTCCGGCAACCTCGACGAGGCGGTCGAGCTCACGACGGCCGCCTACCGGGCCTTCGACGAGGTCGGTTCGACGATCGGCAGAGCGAACGCAGCACACCGCACCGGCGCACTGCTGCACCGGGCGCGTCGGCGGACGGAGGCCGTCGCGTGGTTGCGGAAGGCGCACGCCTGGTTCGTCGAGGTTGGTGATCCGGTCGGTCTGACGAACGTGCTGAGCAGCATCGGGGACCTGCACCTGGACGTCCAGGAGTTCGACACCGCCGAGCAGTGGTACGAGGAGGGCCTGCGCCAAGCGGAGCGGGCCGGGCTGCCGCGGGCACGAGCCCACGCGCTGCAGGACGTCGCCCGGGTTGCCCGGGGACGCCACCGGTGGGCGGACGCGGTCGTGAAGTTCGACCGCGCGCTGGCCGCGTACCGCGACATCGACGACATCGGTGGGATCTGGCACGCGCTCGACAAGAAGGCCGAGGCACAGGCGAAACTGGGACGACTCGACGCAGCGGCGCGCACCCGTTTGGAGGCGGTCCACTCGATCGAGGCGTTTCGCGCCGGGCACCGTGACGAACGGTCACAGCGCGAGTACCGGGAACGGTTCCGCCTCGCGTACTCCCGCGCGCTGGCCGCCGCGACCGCGGCCGGAGATGCGGCGGCCTTCGCGGTGGTCGCGGACTGTCTCGCCGGGCGTCGTCTGGCCGGCCTGATCGAGGCGGGTACGCGAACGACTTCAGGCCCGGAGCTCGAGCTCCTGCAGAACCTGCTCGCCCACGCGGACCAGCGGCTGGCGCGACACCGGCCCGCGCAGGCGTCCGCCCCCGGCAGTAGTCGGGAAGAACGTATCCGGCTGCTCGGAGCGTTCAGCCGCCACGGGCTGGCCGAGCCGGCGGAGGCATCGCTGGACGACCAGCTGGCTTCGGTGTACCTGCCTCCCGAACGCGACGGCGCTCCCCTGCTCGCGGCGGTGTCACCGCGTGCCCACCTGGTGCAGCTGCTCGTCGACCCGGTCGAGGCGCACCGGGTCCACTGGCTGTGGCGGGCGCCCGGTGCCGAGCCGCGAGTCGGTTGCCTGGACCTCGACGACGCGGCCCGGGACGTTCTCACCACGTTGTGCGGTGACCGGACCACCCGGGTCCAACTGCACATCGCCGATCTCGCGCCGGTCGTCTCGGTCCTACCGCCCGGGCTCGTCGACGCGCTAATGGCGGACGCCGATCCGGAGCTGCTCATCGTGCCGATCGGCGAGCTGTGGATGATCCCGTGGAGCGCGTTGCCGCTGTCGAGTGGCGGGGTGCTCGGAGAGCTCGTCCGCTACGCGGTCTGCCCTTCGTTGACGGTGCAGCGGCTACTGGTGGCTCGGGCCGCGTCCTCTCCCACGCCTGCGGACGGGAACGCGGTCGACGTGTGGCGCAGCCCGCTGGTGTCCGGCGAACACCTCACCCGTCTCGACGCGTCGCGCCTCACGCCGACGTGGTTGGTCTCGGCGTCCGCCGCACGGCAGCGGCTGCGCGACGGCGGGCGGATGATGGTGGTCGTCGGTCACGGGCGTCGCGCCCCGGGATTGGGGCACTACCTGGAACTCGACGAGGCCAGGTGGTTGGTCCCCGCAGACCTGCTCGGGGCGTCCACGCCCCGGCGGCTGGCCCTTCTGGTCTGCGAGGCCGGTTCGATCGACGAGGGCCGGCCGAGTGACCCGATCTGTCTGGCCACTCTCGCCCTGGCGGCTCGCTCCGACGAGGTCCTGGCGACTGTCGGGGAGCTCGGCGACTCCCATCCGGCGGCGCGGTACGCCGAGACTGTCCTTGCCAACATGGCCGAGTTCCCTCTTCCCGAGGCGCTGCGGCGTGCGACCCGGTGGCTCCTGTCGCATCCGGAGGTACGCACCGAGCCGATCTTCCACTGGGCACCTCTGATCCCGGTCGGCACGGTCTAACCGCGCTCGTTGTCGTCCAACAGGTCAGCCAGCTCCGGACGTCCGAGGGCGCGCAACGCCGGGGCGAGCTCTCCCAGCCGGAATCGCGCCTCGATCCAATCCCAGGTCTCGGACGCCTCACGGCCTTGTGGAAAGCCGGCCCGCACGTGCGGTGGCACCTCCAGATAGTCCGCGAGATCCTCCCAGTCGGTGCAGAGCGCCCGACAGACGGCGACCTTCACCTGCCCCGGGTAGGTAACCCGGTTTCCCTGTGGAGGGTCGCGCCGCAGGTCGAGGCCGCGCACCCTGTCGCTGGCCAACAGGCCACGCACCGGGCCGGGAATTCGCCCCGCGCCGGACGGCAGGAACGGGTTTCCGACGATGGGCGCCGTCCTCGGCACCCGCGCCCCTCCTACGCTGTTCTGCAGCAGGAGGGCGGCACGACCGGCCAGTCGGTAGCACCACCAGCGGACGACCGGGCCGAGGCTTCCGTACGTGCTCAAGGTCAGACCGTGCGTGACGAGGCCCAGCAGGTACTGCCGGTGCCACGCCTCGGGGTCCGGCTGGCGGTGGAGAACGCTGGCGGCGGTGCCGTACACCGCGCGGACGATCGCGGACTCCGCAGCGAGACCGTCCTGCCGTGGCGCGCGATCCGGATCGGTCACCAGGTCGAGGAGCAACCGGCCATGGTCGTCCCCCGACTTGGCGATCACCGGCGTCAGCACAGACAGCAGCAGCCTGACGAGGTCCCGGTCGATCGGTTGCCGGGCCTGGTAGCCCGACAGGTCCACCAGCAGGAACGGGCCCGGCTCGGCACCGCCTGTAGCCGTGCTGAGGAGCACGTCCTGGGCGTGCAGTCCCCCGAGGCCGCGGCCCTCGACGATGTCGAGTGTGAGGCCGGAGAGCGGGGAGCCGTCCTGGGCCAGCAGCAGCGGATCGGGCATCGACAGCCCGTCCACGCACACCCACGGCGACACGGGACGCTGTCGTCGATCGACCAGCGTACGGCCGTCGGCCGCGCCATCGGGCACCGCCATGCGCAGGAGGTCCAACGCCGCCACCGGACGGGTCGTCCAGTCGGCGTTCCAGTCGGCCAGCACCGCACGGACGACTGTGGCGCAGGCGGCAGCGGTCGCCGTCGGGGACAGCAGCGCCAGCGGCCGCAGGTCGCCAGCGACGGACCCCGGCGACTGGAGCAGCAGCGTACGCCCGCCCGACGTGCGCAGCGGCGATCGGACCTGGCGGGTGAGGTGGGGCCGGAACGCCTCCGGACACTCCTCGTAGGCGGTGACCTGCGCGTGGAGGTCGACCTTTGGGCCGGGTGCCAACCGCTTGACGACGACGGGCCGGGTGCCCGTTCGAGGATGGACAGCGAGAACGACGGTCACCAGCGCGCCGGTGGGTGCCTCGGCCCGCCATGCCGGCACAGGTACCCGGATCGTCAGCCCTGCGCCGTCGGCCCAGTCGGTCAACGCGATTGCGCTGTCGCCGCCGAGCAACTCGATCAGTTTCGGAGCTGTCACCTGGGGCCTCCTCGCCGGAGAGGTAACTGTCACGCTCGACTATCGTGACAGCGTGTCCGACGGTGAGGTGGACGGGGCGGCCGGAAGCGATGGCGTCGTTCTGTCCGTGGATCTCTACGCCGAGGAGCAGGTGCTGGCGGCGCCCGGGTCGCGGCTCGTACGGCAGGCGGGTGTGCGCTTCGGCCGTCCGATGATCTACCCGGTGCGGGCCGACGAACTCACCGGGCTCAACGAGCGACGCACCGACCTGCACGAACGGCAGTTCCTGCTCGTGCAGTTTCCCTACGAGCTCGAGGCGCTGCCGAGCAACCGCCGCTACGAGTCGTTGACGGTCCAGATCGATTTCGGCGACGACTCCGTGCTGGCGCTCGACGTCATGCCGCCCGCCTATGAAGGTCCTGACTACCCGGACCTGGACCAGGTGGAACTGGACGTCCGTGGAATCGGCCGACATTCTGTCTCCTGGGACCTGCGCTGTTCAGTCCCGGACGTCGGACTGCGACCGCGCAGCCGGATCATGCAGGTCATCCTCGATGCGCCGACGAGTGTGCAGGCGGTGTCCGCGATCATCACGGCGGAGGCCGTCGTGGTGCGGCGAGTGTTGGGGCTGGAGAGCAGGTCGACCGCGACCACTGCGAACGGATCGCGGATCACGTTGAGTCTCGACGGACGGGTCGTCGTCGGTCCAGCCGACTAGGGCGTCCTGTGCGCCGTCCGGGCGAGAATCGGCACGCGGCGTGCTCCGCGTGCCGAACTGCGGCCAGTGGCCGGCCGGCAGCGGGAAGGGCCAGTCCCGGCGGAACTGGCCCTTCTCGACGATCAGCGCGGTGCGGTGGTCAGCTGACCGACTTGTTGTAGCTGTCGATGGCGCCCTGCACGCTCGCCGCGGCATCCTTCATGGCCTGCTCCGCCGGCTTGCTGCCCACGATGGCCGCCTCCAGGCCGTCCTCGGAGGCCTTGCGGGCCTGCGGCATCACGCCCAGCAGGCAGCCGGCCGACGCGACCGACGGCGGCAGCGCGTGCAGCTGGTCGACGGCGGTGCGGAACTGGGGGAACTTCGCCATCCAGTCCTTGTCGATCTGCTCGTCGAGCGCCTTGGCGTTGATCGGCACGTACCCGGTGCTGGTGTGCCACTTGGCCTGCTCGACCGGACCGGAGGCGAACTTCACGAACTCCCAGGCGGCCCGCTTCTCCTTGTCGTCGTGGCCGACGCCGTTGATCCACAGCGACGCACCACCGATGATCGGTCCGCCCGTGGAGGAGGCGCTCACCTTCGGGTACGGGGCGGTGAGCACGGTGAACTTGCCCTTCGCGGCGTCGACGTAGCCGCGCAGCACGCTTGTGGACTCCAGGTGCATGGCGACCGTGCCCGACTTGAAGGCGGCCTGGGCGTCGTCGGTCTTGCGGCCGGTGTTGGTCGCGTAGCCGCCCTTCACCAGGTCCGTCCACCACTGCGCGACGCGTACGGCCGTCTCCTGGTCGAACTGCACCTTCGTGGCCAGGCCGCTGCGCCCGTTGCCCTGGTCGCAGTACTCCTTGCCGTCGGTGGCGAGCAGCTGCTCCACCAGCCAGCCGTAGATGGCGGCGTTGAAGCCGTACTGGACGGTCTTGCCGCTGGCGTCCTTGATCGTGAGCTTCTTCGCCAGCTCGCCGATCTCGTCGAGGTTCTTCGGCGGCTTCGTCGGGTCGAGCTTGGCCCGCTCGAACGCCTCCTTGTTCAGGTACAGCAGGGGCGTCGAGGAGTTGAACGGCATCGACCACAGCTTGCCGTCGACCGAGTAGTAGCTGGCGATGTTCGGCTCGATGTCGCCGGCGTTGAAGCCGTCCTTCTCGATGAACTTGTGCATCGGCACGACCTGCTTCGAGTCGACCATGAAGCGGCTGCCGATGTCGTAGATCTGCACCAGGGCCGGCGTGCTCTTCTGCTGCACCGACGCCTTGTACTTCGCGATCGTCTCGTCGTAGCTTCCCTGGAAGACCGCCTTGACCTCGACCTTGCCGCCGCTCTGGGCGTTGAAGTCGGCCACGAGCTGGTCGACGGCGGTGGCGTTGGCCCCCTTCATCGCGTGCCAGAACTCGATCGTGGTCTTGTCCGTGGCCTTCTCCAGCACCTCGGCGCCGGGCGCGTCGAGCGCGCCGCTGCCGCCGTCGGTGCCGGACCCGGAGTCGCCGCAGGCCGTGAGCGCGGCGGCGGCCACGACGGCGACGAACGCCGCCGCGGTCCGGCGGAACCGAGGTCTTCTCATTGGTTCTCCTTCTCGATGGTTCAACGCAGCGCCCCGGCGGTCAGCCCGCGGACGATGTAGCGCTGGCCGAAGATCACGACGGCCAGCGTGGGGATCAGGGACAACGCGACGCCGGCGAGGACGAGGCCCGGCTGCGCCGCCTCGGCGTCGTTGAGCTGGGAGATGCCGATCTGCAGCGTCTGGAACTCGGTGTCGCGGATCAGGATCAGCGGCCAGAAGTACTGGTTCCACGCCGAGAGGAAGACGTAGACCCCGACCGCCGCGATGGAGGGCTTGGACAGCGGCACGATGACCCGCCACAGCAGCCGCCAGTGGCCGCACCCGTCGATCACCGCGGCGTCGCGCAGCTCGGTCGGGAACTGCAGGAACGCCTGCCGCAGCAGGAACGTGCCGAACGCCGAGGCGAGGAAGGGCAGCACCAGGCCGAGGTACGTCAGCCCGCCGCGCGTCAGACCCCAGTCGGAGATGGCCAGGTAGTTGGGGATGATGATCGCTTCCCACGGCACCATGAGGGTGGCGAGGAAGAGGCTGAACGTCGCCGCCTTCGCCGGCAGGCGCAGGAACGCGAAGGCGTACGCGGCGAAGATGCTGGTGACGACCTGCGCCACGGTGATGATCCCGGCCTGCACGGCGGAGTTCGCGTAGAAGCGGCCGAGCGGCACCGAACGGAACACGTCGGTGATGTTCTGCCAGTGCAGCGCGCTCGGCACCAGCGCGGGCGGATAGGTCGCCAGGTCGCCGGGGCCCATCACGGCGCCGACGAAGCCGTAGTAGACCGGGAACAGCACGGGGATCGCGGCCAGGCCGAGCACGACGTAGACGGCGACCGGGCCGAGGTTGAGCTTTTTCATCGGTAGTGGACCCGCCGTTCGAGGACGCCGAATTGGACGGCCGTGCAGCCGAGCATGATGACCAGCAGCACGACGGCCTGCGCGCTGGCCGCGCCGAAGTCGGAGGAACCGAAGGCGAACGCCTTCTCGTAGATCGAGTAGACAAGCGTCGTCGTGGCCTGGTCCGGCCCGCCCTTGGTGAGGATGTGGATCTGCCCGAAGCTCTGCAGGGCGTGGATCGTGGAGATCACGACGAGGAAGAACAGTTGCGGGGAGAGCAGTGGAACGGTGATCCGCGTCGCCAGCCGCCACCCGGTCGCGCCGTCCAGCCGCGCCGCCTCCACCACCTCGGGCGAGATCGCCGAGACCCCGGCGGAGAGCACGAGGATGTTGTAGCCGAAGTTCATCCACACCGTCGCGGCGCAGACGGCGGGCAACGCGATCGACGGGTCGGTGAGCCAGTTGACCCGGTCGAAGCCGAGGGAGCCGAGCAGGCCGTTCGCCACCCCGATCGCCGGGTTGTAGATGACGGCGAAGATGACCGACGCGGTCGCCACCGAGAACGCGAACGGCAGCGCGAACGCGGTGCGCAGCGCCCGTACGCCCCGGATGCGGGCCTCCAGCAGCAGCACCACGAAGAGCGCGCCCAGCACGGCCGGCACCACCGAGAAGAGCGTGAACAGCGCCGTCGTGGCCAGCACCTTGCCGAACTCACCGGACAGCATGTCCCGGTAGTGCGCCGCGCCGACGTACTCCGACGCGGCGCCGAAGATGTCGTTGCCGTGCACCGACAGGTACAGCGTCCGCCCGAGCGGCCAGAACACGAACAGTGCGAAGACCCCCACCGAGGGCAGCAGCATCAGCCACGCGAGACCGGACTCGCTGAAGCGTGCGCGCCGCACCTGTCGGGCGGTGGAGGGCGTGGATTCTGAGGTCAGGGAGCGGTCGCCCGGTGGCGCGCCGACGGTGGCAGGGGGAGGCACCGCAGCACCCTACCAACGACATTGAGGGATAGACATCATTCGGGCGGGATGTGCCGTCAGCGCGGGGGCAGGAGCCGCGAATATCTCGGCTCTTGACGCAAACGGGCAGCCCGGGCGTGGTCGAGCCCCTACGGTCGGTTGTCGACACCGCGTCCCGACACCACCGGCCCGAGGAGCCAGACCATGCAGACGACCGTGGCCGGTGGCCCGCAACGTGCCCGTCCCCGCTGTCCTCTGGACGCGTCGCGGGCGGTCCGGCCCGGTCCCACCGATGCCGAGCACCCCTGCGGTACGTGACCGTGCCGGCAGGCCACTCCGACGATCACGGCGACCGCCACCGCCGGCCCGAGGACGGACGTGCGTCCGCGCGGAACCGGCGAGAGAAGGATTCCCGTCTCGACGACCTCACCCACCGGCTCGACAAGCCGATGGGGATCCTCGGCGTGCTGTTCCTGCTGCTGGTGCTCGTACAGTCGTTCACTCACGACGAGGCACTCAGCAGCGTCCTCACGGTCGCCAGCTGGATCCTGTGGGCCGTGTTCGTGGCAGAGTTCGTCCTGCGTGCCTGGCTGGCCCGGCACCGTGCCCGGCAGTTCTGGAGGCAGAACTGGTGGCAGGTGATCTTCCTCGCCGTACCCTTCCTGCGGTTCGCCCGCGCGGCCATCGCGCTTCGGGCGGCCCGGGGAGCCGGCGTGGTCGCCGCCGCCGTCCGCGGCTCCCGCTCGGCCGGCCGACTGCTCACCGACCGGCTGGCCTGGCTCGCCGTCGTGACGGTGACGGTCATCGTGACCGCCGGGCAGTTGCTGACAGTCACCGGCGCCTACCGGAACCATGGGCAGGCCCTGCACGACGCCGCGCTCACCACGATCACCGGTGTGCCGCTCGGCGCCACCGACACGTTCGCGCAGATCCTCGAACTGGTGCTGGCCGTCTATTCCGTGGTGGTGTTCGGCACCCTCGCCGGCGCCCTCGGGGCGTACTTCCTCAGTCATGGGCACACCGCGGACGAGCCTGTACGGCAGGCCCCGGAACCGGAGCGGTGAACGGCACGGAACCTCCAGTGCCGAGCACCGACACCGCCGCCACTGCGCAGGTAGTTGCGGGCCTCGCGTCTTCACCCATCGGTAGATACCTATAATTCCGCCATGAGTGGTGATTCCCGGTCGTTGGCCGGCAGGCGCGTCCTCGTCACCGGCGGCGCCCGCGGGATCGGTGCCGCCCTGGCCCGTCGGTTGCACCAGCGGGGCGCCAGTGTCGCCGTCGTCGGGTTGGAGCCCGAGCTGCTGGCCGACGTGTCGGCGGCGTGCGGCGACGCACCGTGGCGCAGCTGCGACGTCCGCTCCCGAGCCCAGGTCGACGCCGCGGTCGACATGGCCGTGGACCGGCTCGGCGGGCTCGACGTCGTCGTGGCCAACGCGGGAGTCGCCGCCCAACTGCCACTGGTCGGCGGCGATCCGGACGTGTTCGAGCGGACGAACGCCGTCAACGTCCTCGGCACCTACTACACCCTTCGCGCCGCGGCCCCGCACATCAGCCACCCGAACGGCTACGCGCTGGTGATCGCGTCACTCGCCGCGGCGGTGCACGCGCCGCTGCTCGGTGCGTACAGCGCCTCCAAGGCCGCCGTCGAGGCTCTCGGCAACACCCTGCGGGTCGAACTGCGGCCCTCGGGCGCCCGCGCCGGCGTCGCGTACTTCGCCGAACTGGACACCGACATGACCTCGCGCGGGTTCGGCACCAGGGCCGCGACGGCGCTCCTGCGCGGCAGCCGGCTGCACCGCGTCGCCTCGTTGGAGGTCGGCGTCGCCGCGTTAGAGCGCGGCATCGCCCGTCGGAACCGGCGGATCGTCGCGCCCGGATGGGTGCGGCCCGTGCTGCCGCTGCGCATGGCGGTCCAGCCGCTGCTCGACCGGAGGTTCCAACGCGGGCTCGCCGACGCGCTGCGCATCGCGCAGGAGGAGCGTCCGCCGCTGACCACGCCGCAGCCGGATGGCCAACCGTGACCGCGCCCCGCATCAGCCCGGGCGGCCGGCACGACGTGGGTACGTTCGGCTGGCTTTTCAGCCGGGCGGCGGGCCGGGTCACGGGCACCGGTCCGCCTAACCTGTTCCTCACGCTCGGCCGCCACCGCACGCTGTTTCGCGGCTGGCTGCGCTTCGCCCGCCGCCTGATGCCGGGCGGCGTGCTGCCCCGACGGGAGACCGAACTGGTCATCCTGCGGGTCGCGCACCTGTGCGCCTGCCGCTACGAGCACGACCACCACCTGAGGCTCGCCCGGCGGGCCGGCGTCACCGACGCGGAGATCGAGCGCGTGAGCAGCGACGACATCGGCGTCGGGTGGTCCGCCCGCGAGCACGCGGTGCTGGTCGCGGTCGACGGGCTCGTACGCCACCGCGACCTCGACGACGAGGCGTGGACGGCGCTGCGCGCCCACCTGGACGAGCGCGAGTGCATCGAGCTGTGCATGCTGGTCGGGCACTACGTCATGCTCGCCACGACCATCACGACACTACGCATCCAGCCCGATCAACCGCCCGGATAGCGCTCCGCCGAGCAGCGCCTGCCTTGCTCGCGCGTACGAACACGCAGGTTCGCCACAGTCCGCCCGGTCGCACCGCTGCCCCGTCGGGTGGCTAGGGGTGCGCGCTCGTGGGGAGCGAACGCTCAGACGTCTGCGGTGTGCGGCGTGTCAACATGGCCACGACGTCGGGGGTGGGCCGAATGCGCGACGCCCGGCCCGTACAGCCAGAGTGGCGAGGGCAGCGTTGGCGCCACCACCGATCACGGCGCCGATACCGAATGGTGCCGCTCGACCGAGAACGATGATTCCCTGCTTGCTCCCGTACTTCGTGATGAAGTGTCTCCCCAAGATCTTGTTGATCTGACGCAATGTCTCGGCAGGCACCTTGGCGACAACCTGACGTCCCCAGTGTTGCCCCGTACGCTCGGCGACCTTGGTGATGGTGGCGGAACCGGACCCGCCGAGCATGATTCCCATCACGATCGTTCGACGGCGTTCGATCTCGTCGATGGGCACTCCGTGGACCTCGGCGATCGAGAGCGCGAAGAGGGCGCTCAGCTGAAGCGATGAAAGAGCCTCGCCGGCCGACAGCGCCAGTGCGACGCCCGTGCCGACACCCGGTGCCGCCGCGGCTCCGCCGACTGCGGCACCCGTACCGGTCAGGGCACTGACGTACATCCGCTCCAGATTGCGGATCACCTCTGCTGGTGTCGCCTCTGGGTTCCGCTGGCGGGCCCGGGCGATGTTCTTGCGCACCAGTGGGCCCTGGAGGTCGATTGCCTTGTCCAAGAGGTCGAGGACCCGCTGCCCACGTACGGCTGCTTCCGGAACCGGTCCGTCGTGGGCATCCGTCGCCATGCGTTGAACTCCTTGGGTCGTCACGTCCGAAAATGAATCCCCCGCTCGACCAGCCGAGCGGAGCTTGCGCCAGATCGTCGATCGGTGGGCGCCACACGCGGGCAACGTCGTCGATTGAAGCGCCTGTGGAATGGGCGGTTCGATCAACGTCCACCTCGTCGCGGTCAATGAGGCTACGTCTTGGTACCTCGCCCCGCCAGAGCTGGGATCCGTCCAGATTGAGCGACGATCACCGAGTTTCCGCGCCACGCCAACCCACTCTCACCAGCGCGATCTCGGACGGCCACCGCTGCACGAGGCCGCCTACTGATCGCAGCCGCACCGCCGCAATGGCGGGTTTCCGACAGTCAGCGAGCGTCAACGACGCGGGCGGCGGAAGCCCTCGTCGTCGCGGCCACCGAGGGGCACGCAGCGCCGGCCACCGGGCAGCCGAACACCGCAGTAGACGCGGTGGCGGAGGCGCTGCTGGCTTTCTCCCGAAACAGGAGTTCCCCGGATGGTCATTGGCAGCACGGAGATGCACCGGCCGACGGCCGGCCCGGCGCGGCGCGCGGGCAGGCCGGCGACGGCAACCGGCAGTGGATCACGTACCGCCGGGTCATCGGGCTCGATCCCGGCCACGGTCGGTGCCGGCCTGGTCGGTGTCGAAGTCGATCACAGCATTTGTTGATGGGACACGCGCAGGAGCGACTCGGACCATGACCATTGGGCTGGCTGAATCACCGCGCCGCCGTCACAGACCAGCGACGGGCCAGCGCCGTTGCCGCAAGGAAAGCAGCGAGGACAATCGCCGCCTCGGCCGCGATCGCCAGTGGGGTGAGCGGGTAGTTGAGCGACCAGGCGAAGGTGACCGCAGCGGCGATCGCGGCTGCGATAGCGGGTGGCAGCAGCAGTGCCATCCGGGCCGCAGTGTGTCGGATGTGGGGCGCGTCGCGTAGGACGATGCGAATGGCGAGGACGGCGCCGGCGACGACAACCGCTGCGACGGCACCGTAGAAGACACCAGCGGCAAGCCACACCGGCACGCGGACGCTTCGCGGCAGGTCGAATGCCGCCACGAATGCCTGGTGCAGGCTAATGACCACGACGTAGCCCACGACGAGGGAGAGCATCGCGCCCGCGGTCGCAACGCCGAGTACCTGGCCGTACCGCGGCGGGGTGCGCTCCACGCCGGCTTCCTCGGCGATTCGCACGGCGAACTCTGTAGGGTCAGCGCCGAGAAGCTCTGCGGGATCGAGACCGTCGGCGGCTGCTGCCTCGAGTTCGGCGCGGAGGTCGGCCGCGAGACTCACCCGGTCACGACGGTAAATACCGAGAGCGCGCCACTCTCGGTCTGCGGCGGCGAGGAGGTTGTCAACGGCCGACGTCGACGTGCTCATGGTCGTCTCCTGGATTCGGTGGACGGACGGCGAGGGTTGCGTTCACAACGCCAGCGAACTGAACCCACTGCTCACGCCAAGCGCGCAGGCGATCGTGGCCGGCATCGGTGAGCCGATAAACCTTGCGAGGTGGGCCGTTGGGACTGGGCTGCAGCGCGTTGGCGATGAGCCCCAGGCGGTGCAATCGGGTGATCAACGGGTAGACGGTGCCGTAGCTCACCGTTCCAAATCCGGCGGTTTCCAGTCGGCGGACGAGTTCGTAGCCGTGCGCCGGCTCGCCGGCAAGCAGCGCAAGCAAGCACATATCGAGGCAGCCGCGCAGTAGCTGGGCCTGCCGCTCGGAGGCGACTTCCGAGCCACCCGCTGCCGCTATCATGCGCCACATAATACGGACGGTACTATGTGGCGTCTAGTAGGTCTTCGTCAGAAGCCGGTTGATGCCGCACTCCACGGCGTGACGTCGCTGGCAGACGTGCTGCTCGGCCGGGCGCCGGCCCATGTAGGCGACGACGGCACCTGGTGAGCGGGCCTAGGACGACGGATGCCGTGCGGTTCAAGGGGTGCGTCGATCGGGAAGCGAGGCTGCGCACCGTCCTCGGCGGGGCGGGGTTCCGGCATCAAAAGCGTGCCACTGCAGGACAACCCGAACCAGGAACGCCGCTCGGTGGATCAGACCGTCATAACCAGATCCTCGGCTGCTAGCGTTCGGCGCCATGTGGATCGAGGATACCGTGGCCGGGCGTCCGGCCTGGCGCCACACGGCGTCGGGTGTGGTTTTCCGGGAGGTGCCGGGCGGCACGTTCCGCATGGGTCTGTCCGAGGCGGAACTGGAGGCCGTACGCGCCATCGAGCGCGACGGAGGAGTCGAGGACACGGTCGAGCCCTTCTTCGCCGCCGCCAAGGACGCACAGCCCGTGCGGGAGGTGCGGGTCGAACCGCTCCTGATCGCCCGGCACCCGCTGACGGTCACGCAGGTCCGGCACTGGCTGCCCGACTACGAGGACGACTACGCCGACGAGGACACGACCACGGCCCGTATCGAGGACGACCTCAGCGACCTGCTCGAGGCCCTGCCGTTCCGGCTGCCCAGCGAAGCCGAGTGGGAGTACGCGGCCCGCGCCGGCACCACCACGCTGACGTTCCGCGGTGACGGCAAACCCGACGAGGACCAGATCCTCGACGACTTCGGCGCCGAGGAGCGCACGGCCGCCGGCGAGAACGCCTTCGGCCTGGCCGCGATGGGCTCGGCTGGCGAGATCTGCGCCGACGTGTGGATCCCCGGCTTCGCGGACGCGCCGACGGACGCCCGACCACGCACCGGCGACGGGCCCCGCACCGTACGCGGCGGCGCCGCCGACCTCTACCCCTGGCAGGGCTGCGACGAGTGGCTGCTGCTTCTCTCCGCCACCCGGTACGAGCACTCCCAGTTCGCCGCGGTCCGCCCGGTCGCCCCGTCGCCGCCCCGGTAGGCCGCCTCCTGGCTGGCCACGGGATTCGCGGAGTGGCCGACACTCGTCGCACACTCGGCAGAATCGCGGAGTCGTCGGTCGGCTGTGCTGGTGTCAACGCAGCAGCCCCAGCCAAAGTGAGCGACACACCACGCAGCGCCACCGGTTGATAACGTGACCGCGACATCGAGTGATCGGCGCCGATGCCCTGGGGAGGGTCAGGCATGTGGGCGGACGAAGCCGCGCTGGACGAGGCAACGCGCCGGCTCGACGACTGGGAAGCGTCCATCGCGGACCGGGCGGCCCGGGCCAGGGAACTGGCGTCGCGGGTGCAGGCGATGCGGGGCACGGCGACCAGCCCCGACCGGACGGTCGAGGTCGCCGTCGACTCGTCGGGCCTGCTGGTCGGCCTGCGGCTGGACGAACGCACCCGACAACACTCCGCGGCACACACCGCCCGGCAGATCCTCGATACCACCCGAGCCGCCCACGCCGACCTCCTGAGCAGGATCACCGAGGCGACCACGGGCGTCCTCGGCGCCGAGGATCCGACAGCGACGGCGCTTGTCGAGTCGTACCGCCGCCGGCTGGCTCCCGACCGGGACACGCCGGATGCCCGGCGCTGAGGGCATCCAGGTCGACCCCGACGGCCTGACCCGCCACGCCGCGCGCCTCGACCGCCTCGCCGACAGTCTCGACACCGCCCGCCAGGCCGGCCAGCACGTCCGGTTGGGTGCCGAGGCGTACGGGCGGCTCTGCGCGGTCATGCCGGCGCTGCTCGACGGCCTCCAGCAGACCCTGGTCCGGGGCATCGGCACCGCCGCCGGCTCGGTGCGCGACACGGCCGACAGGCTGCGGACCGGCGCCGACCGCTACCGGGCCTCCGACGCCCGGGCCGAGCGGTCGCTGCAGCGGATACGGCACAAGGAGTGACCACCAACCCGCTCGTCGCCACCGCAACCGACACCCCGCCCAGCGCCTGGGCCGGCATCTGGATCTGCGAAGACATCGAGTTGATCGCCCAGGGCGTCCGCAGCGGCAGCTGGATCGACGGCACCCTCGGCGTCGTCAGCGCCGGACTGGACGCCCTCGCCTTCGTCTCCGACCCGGTCGGTGCGCTGCTCCAGTACGGCATCGCCTGGCTGATCGAGCACGTCAAGCCGCTCAGCGAGGCACTGGACTGGCTCGCCGGCGACCCGGCGCAGATCACCGCCCACGCCCAGACCTGGCGCAACGTCGCCGCGTCGCTGCGCAAGGAAGCCGCGGACCTGGCCGCCACCGTCCGCACCGACGTCGCAGGCTGGGGTGGCGGCGCCGGCCCCGCCTACCGGGCCTGGGCCGCTGAGCAGCAGCAGGCCATCGGCGGCTTGGCCCAGGGCGCCGACACCCTCGCCGCCATCACCGAGGGAGCCGCCGGGCTGGTCGCCGCCGTCCGGCTGCTGGTCCGCGACGCCATCGCCACCTGCGTCTCCCGGCTCATCGTGTACGCGGGCGAACTGGTCGTCACCGGCGGGCTCGCCACGCCGCTGGTGGTGGAGCAGGTGACGACCTTGGTGGCGTCCTGGGCTGCGCGGATCGCGCGGCTGCTACGAGGGCTGCTGGCGAGCCTGCGGCGGCTGATGCCGGAGATGCGGCGGCTCGGTGACCTGATCGAGAAGCTGAAGCAGGCACTCAACCGGATTGCAAGAATCGGTCCCTCCGACCGCATGGGAAGGCGCCGGGACTGGGCGAACCCGGAGGACCGACCGATCGCACCGCAGCGACCAGCAGACTCGCTCCTGCCCGCGGGTGATCCGGTGTATCACACGAACCATTCCACGGTGATTGGGTACGACGCGAGAACGATGCGCAACATGGAGAAGGTTCTCCCTCTTGAAAGCCACCATGATGTCGTCGTACACGGCACCGACAAGGGGTTCTTCGCCCCCGGTAAGGTGTCTGCCGAGGGCGCTGACATGAACGGGGTTCCGACCAGTGCGGCACAGATCGTCACGGCACTCAAGGAGAACCCTGCCTATACCGGGGGGCCCGTCAGGCTTATTTCCTGCCACTCCGGGATGATCGACCCGAAGGCGCTCAACTCCGTGCCGCTCGCCCAGCAGGTCGCCGACGAGCTCGGCGTCAGCGTGGTAGCTCCAACAGAAAGGGTGGGCACGAACCGGTGGGCGGCGGAACCGGAGCCACCCACCGTGGCCGACGGGGGCACATGGGTGACCTTCGAACCAAAGGGATATTGATGAAAACTGTTGGCTTTTTCTGCGAACTCGGACCGAACCCGGTTGAGGTCTACGCGGAGAGCATCAAAGACCAGCTCGACGGAGCTCCGCTGCCGGACGCCGCTCTGGTGATCCAGTACCTACGCGACGGCCACGATCTGATCGACGTGATGGGGGCCGAGTCAGACGTCCTAGGAAGTGAGAAATTCATTATCGGTGGGGCGTCAGTGATGACCGACGGCGAATGGATCTGGCGCGAGGACCTACGGTTCTACCTGGCCACCTACCATGTGGGTCTTCCCGAGGATTTCCTGACCTCCGTGCGGGCCAACAACTATCGAGTTCCCACACTTCAGATCGAGGAACTCCGCGCGGCCAGCAAGGAGGCGATGCGTATCCTCGGATACCACCAGGCCCCGTTCCCTCCGCTCCCGTGAGAGCGAACCGGCACTCAACTCCCAGCTTCCCGTCACTCGTAGGCACCACGCCGCACCGGGTCCCGGACGCAGACCAAGAGGCGGACTTCTGCGCCGTCGGGTACGAGATGGCCCGGCGTATGGCCACCGAACTCTCAGGCCGGTCCGTCCGTCGAGTACTTCGACGGGCGGACCGGACGCCTGGTTTCCACTGAGCCTTTTCCGAGTTGATCCGGCAGCTCAGGGCGGGTGCGGCGAGCCCGGAGGTCGATCAGTGTGAGGCTCGGGTAGGACAGCAGTCGACCAAGATCCAATGCCCGGACCGGGAGCCTCGCCTGTGCTGTCTTACCCTTCACGTTCTCGCTGTTCAGACGCACCCTGAACCACCTCCCCAGCCTCGTCCCACAGCACTACAACCAGCATCGATCACGCCGGTTGCTTGGCAGCTACCTCTCTGGGCGCTGTCCGAGGTTCGACACCACGGCTCGCTGCAGCACGGCAGTCGTGCCCAGCACCGTCCCCGCCGGCCCGTCGGCGGTGCCCGCCACGAGGTAACTGCGCTCGCCGAGGTATTCGTACGTTTGTTCATCGAATATCCACTCTTTGCGCTGGCTCTGCTCGGTGTACGCGACAGCCACCCCCCGCCGCCCGGCGGCGTCGGTGACCCCGCGGACCACCTCGACCCCCGGAATCTTCGCCGCGGCCTGGTAGAGCGCGGCAGTCGTCTGTGGCGGTACCAGCGACTCGCGCAGGATGTCGCCGATCGCGGTAAACGCCGCGCCGTCGCGGCTGTTGCCGCTGCCACGCTCGTCGCGCTCCCGGTAGAGCTTCTCCAGCAGGGCGTCCGGATTGCTGGGCAGATCGACGAGCGCCGCGTTCGGCGTCACGTCCGTGAGCGTCTCCCGGTCCGGAATCACACCGATGATCGGTACGTTGAGGAACGGCTGACGGAGCAAGCCGTCACCGCGCTCGTTCCGCGGGATCCAGATCTCCCGTTCGTGCACCGGCTGCAGCCGCGCCGGGCCGTCACCCAGTTCGGCGAACGCAACCCGGCTCCTGATGTAGACGTACTCTCCCTCGCCGGACGATGGGTCCGGCGTGTCGGCGGCCGCTGCGGCCATCCGGTTCAGCAGCAACGTCGCGCCGCTGCGTTCGCCCTGCTCGACCGTCACGATCAGCGGCGCGCTGTCTGACGCCCACGGCTGGGCGATCGTCCCGGCCGCAACCGCGACCGCCAGCACGCCGGCCGCAGGCGCGAGCACCAGCATCCGCCGTGGCCGCCGGGCCGGCCGCTCGACCTCGTTCATCAGATGATGCCGCAATGCCTGCCGGCGCAGCGCCGGCATGGCCGGCACCTGGGGGGCGGTGGGCTCGCTCATCGGTACTCTCCCTGCTTGACGGGGATCATTCGGGTACGCGCCATCTCCTGCTGTGCCAGCACCCGCAGCCGGGTCCGGGCCCGCGACAGCCGCGAACGCACGGTCCCGACGGGTACCCCCAGCGCCTCGGCCGCCGCCGCGTAGTCCAGTTGCGACCACACGCAGAGCAGGAACACCTCCCGGTCCGCCCGGCGCAGCGCCCGCAGTCCCGCCATGACCGCAGCCACCTGGTCGGCATCGTGCATCCGGGCGACCACCTCGTCAGCAAAGTCCGGAACGGTGTCGCGTACGGGTAATCGCCGCAATGCCTCCCGGTGCCGGCGCGCCGCCCGCCTGCGACTGCGCAGCACATTGGTGGCGATCCCGAGCAGCCACGGCCGCAGGCTGTCTCCATCCGGATGCAAGGATTCCCGGATCCGCCACGCCTCAAGGAAGGTCAGCGACACCACATCCTCGGCCTGAACCGGATCGCCCCCACTCCACACCGCATGCCGATAGACCGCATCGGCATGCTCATCGAAGAGCTCACCGAACGCATCGGTGTCTCCGGCCCGGACCCGGGCCCGCATCTCAGCTGTCACACCTGTACCTGTCCGCAGCCGCCCCCGAGTTCCACCATCGGGGACCTTTCTCATCATGCGTAGCGGTTCGCATCGACGTGGTGCAGGACGAGGATGGCCTGCACGATCTCGAGGGCGCGGAGCGGGCAGCAGCGCAGCTTGGTCAGCCGTTCAAGCGACGCCGCCACCGGCCGAAGCTCTCGCGCCGACAGGAGACGATCAGCCGGGCACAGGTCAACCCATGGCGCTTGTGCTTGCCGGAGTAGTACGGCCTCTGGTCCGCCACCCGGTCGATCGGAATCAGCTTGCCGTCCAGGATCGCGTACGCAAGTCGCCGGATGCGCCCCATCGCTGTGGCCAGGTTCACGGTGACCGCTGCGAGCAGCACGATCGCTTCCTGCACGTACCGACAAGCAATCGCAGCCAGCGCTCGTCCGCCCTCACCGACGCAGGCGGCGGCAGCACTCCCCGTCGTGGCCGTCGCGGAGCACGCAGCGCCGGCCGCCGGACAACCGCACATCGCAGAAGACCCGGTGCCGGAGGAACTGCCGGTCCTCCTCGGACACGGTGGTCTCTCCCGGGTCGGTCATCGGCAACACGGACATCCAGCGGCCGACGACCCGGGCCAGGCGCTGCGCGGCGGACAGGTCGGTGGCAACGATCGGCAGGTGGATCACGTACCGCCGGGTCATCGGATCCGGTCCCCGTTGGTGCCGGCCTGATCGGACTGCCAGGTACGCAGCGCCAACTTGATCCGCGCGGTTTCCCTGCGACTCTGGGCGAGGGCGTCGTTCAGCGCGGCCATGTCGACGGCGAGGCGGTCGAGGAAGACGTAGACCTCGTCGGGATCCAGGCCCCGACGCCCGAGCCGGGTCAGCGGAAAGCGGCACTCGCGTACCTGCCACGGCAACAGGCTGAGGTACGCGCGAGAGCGATAGTTAGTTCCGCCACTTTCCGGAAACGGCCTCTTGTTTCGCGTGCTCATCTCCATTTGCCTTCCTGTTCATGGAAGGGGTGGGTCCACCCGTCCTCCCCGCACGAGCGGGCCCACCCCGCCCGAACACCGCAGCTTCGCTCAGCGGTACGGCATCCGGGCTGCTCAGCGAGGGTGTAGCGGGAAAGCACGACGGCCGGTTCGGGGGAATGTCCCGGCCGCCGTGCTGTCGTCATCCTGTGACGCTCGCACCGCGTGCGCAACGTCCGGCGGCGCGATTGCTGCGAGTCGAACCGATTTCCTTCTCCGGACCGCTCCGCAGTTACAGGAGCGGGTCGCACCGTGTTGCGAAATGGAATCCGACGTAGCGGAGATTGGTTTCGTGCGTCACTCTCCGAGCCGCTTCTCTCCGGCGCCCACGAAGGGCGCCAGGAGCTGCTCGACCTCGACGGCCGACGCCGGCCTTTCCGCAGGCTCCTTGGCGAGGAGACAGAACAGGAGATGGGCCAGGTCGTCCGGCACGTCCGTCCGGTGCTCGGTGACGATCGGGATCGGCGAATGCAGGTGCCGGCGCAGCATGTCGAGAGTGTTCGTGGCCTCGTACGGCGGCCTCCCGGCAAGCATCTCGAAGAGGATGCAGCCCAGTGCGTAGAGGTCGGCGCCCGGTCCGACGGGATCGCCCGCAGCCTGCTCCGGCGCGAGGTAGGCGGGCGTGCCGAGGGTGCGGCCGGTGGCGGTGAGGCGGGATGTCTCGGCCGTGCCGAGCAGCGCGGCCACGCCGAAGTCCAGAACCTTGACCACGCCTGACGGCGCGATCATGACGTTCTGGGGTTTCAGGTCGCGGTGCACGAGGGACGCGGTGTGGGCGGCCGAGAGCACGGAACAGATCTGCGCGGCGATCGACGCCGCCTCGGCTACGGACAGTTGCCCCTGTTCCGCGATGTGGTCGGCGAGAACGATCCCACGGATCAGCTGCATGGCGAGGTAGAGATCCTCACCGTGCTCACCCAGGTCATGCACGGCGGGCACGCCGGGGTGTTCGAGGCGGGCCGTCGCTCTCGCCTCGCGCCGGAACCGCTTGACGGCAGTCTCCCGCTCGTCCAGCGGCACCTCCAGTTTCCGGAGGAACTTGACGGCGACGGGCCGGTCGAGTCGCTCGTCGAGACCAGCCCAGACCTCACCCATCCCGCCGCGCCCGATCGGGTAGGTCAGCTCGTAGCGGCCCCCGATGCGGTCCCCCACCTGCACGAACGCCTCCTCGCAGTTACCTGATCCGTCCCCCACCCGGCGGAGCCGACGATCACGGTAGTCGTCGCTGTACGAGCCGGCTGGTGAGGAACGGACTGGGCGTACCGTGCCAGAACACCGCCAGTTCGTCGCGAGGACGGGTGGCGGCGACGAAGAGCAGTGAACGGTCCCGCTGGCGCTCACGCTGGTACCGCTTCGGGTCGGTGTCCCGGTACCGGCTGATCATCTGACGGGGCACTAGGCCGTCACTGACACCGGCGATGATCATGCGCTGGTATTCGAGCCCCTTGAACCGGTGCATGGTGCCGACGTGCACGCCGTCGCTTCGCTTCGGGCCGTCGGGACCGATCTCCACCGCCGGCACCCCGTCCGCCTCCAGCCTGCTGATGACGTCCGCGGCGACCTCCCTCGTCGGCACGCAGATCGCCACCGATCCGTCGGTCGGGCCACCCCAGTGGCGCAGTTGCTCGGCGATGAGGTCCCGTTCCTGCGACCAGGTCGGCGTGCCCCGGAAGACCGGCTGCGCTCCGCGCAGCAGCGAGCGGTAGCCGGCCAGGTCCTCCTCGCCGCCGTCGAGGTCGTCGTACACCTCGCCGGTCATGATCTGAAGGGCGTCGGCCAGGATCTGCCGGGTGGTGCGGTAGCTCAGGGTCAGCCGCGACGACCGGCCGCGGATGTTTATGCCCAGGCTGCTCAGCGTGACGTGGTTGTCGTAGATCCGCTGGTGGGTGTCGCCGGTGAGGAACATGTCGTCCGGGCCGGGCGCGACCATGGCCCGCAGCATCTTCCAGTGCGCGGCACCGAGGTCCTGCGCCTCGTCGACGACGACGTGCCGGTAACGCGGCCGATGGAATCCGCCGGAGGACTCACGGCCGTTGATGCTGTCGCCGGACGCGGCCCGGTCCATCTCGAGGCGGGCCGCCCGCTGGGCCACCTGATGCCAGGTCCAGACACCCTGTCCCTCCAGCCAGGTGGTGAAGCGCTCGGTCAGCTGCCAGATCTGATCGCGCTCCACGCGGGTCAGGCTGCGACCGCGGTTGGGGCGACGGGCCTTGAAGTAGTCGGTGCGCGAGTTGAGCACCTGCCCGAGAATCACCTGGGTCCACTCGGCGGCGAGGAACTCCGCATCCCAGCCGGACGCTCCGGTCTCGATCAGGAACTCGCTCCACAGGTCGGCGACCCGGTTGTCGTCAACGACCCGCCGGCTGCCACCCGCCTTCGCCTCGGCGACCACCCGGCTGGCCAGCCGGTCGATGTTGACGATGTCGACCCGGGCCACCAACTCCTGCCCGCCGAGGGCGAGCAGCCGGGTGCGCAGGTCGGCGGCGAGGTTGCGGTTGAAGGTGGTGAGCAGGATCGGCCGGTCCGTCCCGGGCGGCAACTGGCGGGCAAGGTGCGCCACCCGGTGCAGCGCGACGATGGTCTTTCCGGTGCCGGGCCCGCCGCCGACGCGGGCCGGGCCCTTGTACTGCTTCTCCACCAGCTTGCGCTGCGTGGGGTGCAGGAAGATCTGCCACCGCTCGAAGGCCTCGCCGATGATCGCCTGCAACGCCTCGTCGTCCGAGGTGACCTGCGTGGCGGGGCGTTGCACCGCTGTCTCGAAGTCGTCCGGGTCGACCGGATCGTCGGCGCGTACCGGGTCGGTGACCTGCTTGAGCACCTCGTCGTAGGGGGTGCCGTCGAAGAGGGCGAAGAGCACGTCGGTGGTGAGCTGGGGCGCTCGGTCGAGCAGTTCCAGCAGTTCGGTCTCGCCGGTGAGTTCGCGGATCTGCGGCAGCAGCGGCTCGGAGACGCCCAACTCCAGCAACTGCGCGTCGGTGTAGGTGTCGAAGAGCGGCTTCCGCGTGGGCTCCGGCTCGGCCTCAGGGGGCACGACCCGGCCGACGATGCTGTCACCCACCGGTGCCAGGTCGACGACCTCGATGCCGCCGGTGACCCGGTTGATCCGGTACGCGTAGCGCGACAGGTCGTCGTACACCTCGCCACGGTGCTTGACCGCGACGAGCAGGTAGTCGCGCTCGGCGATGTGCAGGAGCAGCGCGCGGTAGTCCCGGTTGACGCGGGCGGACATCAGCCGGGAGTCGCCGTTGAGCGACTTGAGGCTGAGGCCGGGGTTGTCCGGGTTGTGCCGGAACTTGTGCATGAACTCGTATACCGCCCCGATGTCGGCGCGGGTGAGCCTCATGACCTCCTTGTCGGCGCGGTCCAGCATCCTCAATGTGGCTCCGGTGTTCATCGGCTCTCTCCCCCGTTCACGGCAAGCTGCGCCGCCAACTCCTCGACCGACCATTCCTGCGCGGTCCGCGCGTGCCAACCCGCCTCGGCGTACGCCCGGTCCCGGTCTGCTGCCTCCGGGTCGCCCGGCGGGCCGGTGAGCACGACGGCGATGCGTCGATCGGGCCAGGCGAGTTCGGCGGGCCATGCCTGGTCGCCCAGTTCGTAACCGACGATCGGCGCGGGCAGGTCCTGCTGCGCGAGCTGCCGCACGAGAAGCTCCAGCGTGGTCTCGTCGCGGTCCATGTACTGCACCACCTCGTGCCAGGGCGACTCGTCGTCGACCGGGTCGGATCGGGTCGTCACCGGCTGGGATGCGACGCCGAGCCAGGTGGCGGTCTCCTCGTCCAGCGGCAGCGCGCGCCGCGTCAGGGCCAGTCCGGTGCCTTCGGTGACGGCCATGGAGGCGGGATCGAAGGCGTCAAGGGCGGAGAGCGCGAGCTGGCCGGCGTCGCCGCCGCCCTCGGTGAGGAACTGGATGACGTTTCCCCAGGTCAGCCATGCGGCCCAGCGCTTCTTGTGCCCCTCGCCAGCGACGGCAGCGGGCAGGTCGTCGATGACGGTGAGCGCCGAGAAGGTCGGCAACGGCCTGCTGCGCCCGTCGACGACGACGGTCATCGGACAGTCCACGTTGTCCCGGGAGCGGGCGACCATGATGTGGCGTGCGGTGGTTGCCGGCATCGGCTCGGCACGCAAGGCGGCCAGCAGCCGCTGCGCCACTCCGCTGGAATCGGTGCCGCTGTTCTCCTCGGCCTGCTTCAGCATGCCCCAGACCGCCGCCTCCGCCCGCCGCTGCCAGCGGGTCAGGTCCGGGTCGGCGAGGAAGCGCATCAGCTGGTCGACGGGGTTGACCCAGACGGTGTCCTCGAGTTCGTCCGGGTCGGCGCCGGGAAGGAACCTTCGGTAGTTGTCCCGGGCCGCCTGCTTGCAGACGCCGCCGTACGGCATCCACCGCCCGTGTCCCTCCGCGCTTCCCCAGGTCTTGACGTCATCCCAGGTGGCGGCGAAGACGAGGTAGCCGTGGGCCCGCAGCCGGGCCCGCTTCTCGGCGTCGTCGGCGAGCCGGTTGTGTTGGGCGGTGGCGTGATACTTGAACCCGTCGAGGTAGACCGCCACCTCGGGCGACGGCGCGTCGAGGCGGGTGAAGTGCACGTCGGGTCGCGTGCCCCGCACGGTGTTCTGCAACTTCATCTGCCAGTGCGTCAGTTTGCGCCCACCGTCGCTGACGAAACGCAGATCGGCGACGCGGGCGCCGTCGTGATCCCTGCGCCGGTCGATGCGCAGCCCGGAACCCGGCGTCTCGCCGAAGGCCAGCAGCTTGGTCAGGAACTGCAGCTCCAGCTCGCTCTCCACCTGGTTGATCAGCGAGATCTCGTCGGTGCGGGTGCCTTCCTCGACGTCCCAGGTGTCGAGGAGCTTGTCGAGCATGCCCAGCGCCTCTTCCCGGCTCATCAGGGCGAAGTGTTCGTTGCGGGCGTAGCGCAGCAGGCAGCGGTGACACACCGGCTTCGCCTCGTGCCGGCAGTCGCAGTCGGCGATCCGCTGCCGGGCCAACTCCAGGACGGTACGGAACTCCTGCGACCTGGCGAGGCGGTGGAGGTATCCCGTGCCCTGAGGCTGGGTGTCGTAGACGACCACGAAGTTGCGGGTGCCGTCGCTCTGCCCGTCCGGCATCGTGGCGGCGACGGTCTCCAGGTGGGCGGGCTCGCCGCCGTACTTCGCGGCGATGCCGAGCCGGATGGCGGCGGCGAAGGACAACAGCCGTTCCTGCACCAGGGCGGTGGCGGCGGGGATCAGGATGCGCAGCGCCTCGGTCTCCAGCTCGTGGGCCAGGATCAGGTCGACGTGGGTGTCCGGCGTCGCCGCCGAGCGCCGGTACGCACACCAGGGCCGGTGGTGCTCGGCGCCCGGCCCGACGGTCGCGCCGGACGCCTGGGCGGCGAGTTGCTGGCTGTCCGTCGGCAGACCGTCGACGGTGGTGCCGCCGCAGGAGGTGCAGGTGTGGAAGCGGTTGATCCGCACCTCGTCGCCGGCGAACAACTCGGCGGCCCGGTCGTAGCGTTGGGCGCCGAGGTTGAAGTGGCGGATCATGGCGTGCCGGGTGTAGTCCACGCCGAAGGTGTCGCGGGCGTGTCGCCAGGACGTGTCGACCCGGGCCGGGTCGACGTCGACCGCGACGGTGGTGGCGTAGAAGCGGCGGGTCCGGTCGTCGCTGTCGTCGCGGATCCGCGCGTCGTCGCGCTTGTCGCGGCTGTACACCCGGCTCGGGCGCAGCACCCGGAAGAGCCGACCGTGGTCGGCGATGCCCCGATCCTCGCAGCGCGGGCAGGGGCTGGTGTCCTCCTTGGCGAGGTGGGTACGGACGTAGCCGCACTGGGCGCAGACCCGCCACTGCTCGTACGCGGGCCGGTCGACCGGGCCGACGTCGAGCCCGGAGACCTCGTGCTTGTAGCCGCGGACGTAGTAGCTGTTGCCGGGGGCGATCTCGGTCAGGGCCTGCCGGGCGGGGCGGGCGTATTCCCGCAGCTCGCTGTGGAAGCGGCGGTCCCCGTCGCGCTGTTCCTCCCAGGTGAGGGTCGCTTCCAGGTCGGTGCGGGTGTCGATGAGCGCGTAGTTGGGCAGCAGGCCGAATTCGACCAGTGTGTTGTGTGCGGCGGCCCCACCGATGTCTCGCAGCCGCCGGCGGACGGCACCCTCCTCCGCTTTCAGCATCCTGATCTCGCGGGCGTGGTCCGGGTCGCTGGCCACGAGGGTGCCCCGTGCCGCCGCGATCTCCTGGAGCCTTCGCCGCAGGTCGGACAGGCGGGCCTCCCACGCCTCGCCGGTTTCCTTGGTCCGGTGCACGATCCCGTCGGCCGCGAACTGGCGCAGTTGTTCGGCGGCCTCCGGCAGGATCTTGTCGCCGAAGAGTGCCAGGAAGTCCGCCACCAGTCGGGCCCCGTCGCGCCGGCCCGCCTCGGCGAGGGTGGTCAGCCAGCCGGTCGGGCCGAACAGGACGTGCGCCCGGCGGGGCATCGGCAGCACCCCGGCCAGCCGGCCCCGGGCGGCCACGTCGATCAGGTGGGCGAGGTACTGGCGGCGCAGGATCTCCACGGCGGACAGGAAACAGCCGGGCGGGACGATCTGCCCGGCGATCATGTCCCTCGGCTCGGTCAGGTAGTAGCGGTCGCGATCGGAGCGGCCGACCAGGGTCAGCACGAGGGCGTTGCCGCTGCGGCGGCCGGCGCGGCCGGCCCGCTGCACGTAGTTGGCCGGGCCGTGGGGCAACGATGCCAGCACCACCGCGGAGAGCGCCCCGATGTCGATGCCCATCTCCAGGGTGGGCGTGCACGACAGGACGTTCGGGTCGGTGTAGCGCTGCCCCTCGCGGAACTGCCTCTCCACGGTCTCCCGCTGGGCCCGGGTGAGCATGCCGGTGTGTTCGCCGGTCACCACCCGGAAGACCCGGCTCTCCAGGTAGAGGCGGCGGTAGTAGTCGTCCGGCGCGGTGTCGTCGTGGACGGCGCGCAGCCGACCCCGACAGCGGTACTGCCGGCACGGCTGGCCGATCCAGTCGCCAACCCGGTCAGGGTGCTCGGTCTGCTGCCAGTGGCAGGCGTCGCATCCGACACCGGCACGTACGGCGTCGGCGTCGGAGAGCCGGGTCACCCGCAGGTGGCCGGGGAGCACCCCGTACACCGTGTTGCCGTCGTCGGTGTCGGCGGCGGCGAGGATGCCGGCGGCGGCCAGGGCCGGCAGCAGCCGGGAGAGGTAGCCGGCGGTGTCGCCGGGGTCGAGCCCGAGGCAGCGTGAGGTCCAGTCCTGGTACCAGTTGCCGCGTGCGGTGACCGCGTCGAACTCGGAGCGGCTCTTCGGCGTCGCCAGCAGGAACGCGGGCGCGGACAGCCCCTTCGGGAACGCCGGCATGCCGGCGGGTCGGCCGCCCCAGACCTGCCACCGGGTGCCGCCGCGCCGCAGGTACGGCACCAGCCACTCGTGGTAGACGGCTCCCCGGGTCCGTAACCGCTCCAGCAGGCCCCGCACGAACGCGACATAGCAGGCGGCGTCGGGCGGCATGGCCCCGAGCTGGCCGGCGCCCGTGAGGTGCACGTCCCGGCAGATCGCGGCGGCGGCAGCCGGGTCGTCGAGGGCGACCTGGACGGCCACCCCACGGGTCAGCTCCAGGGTGCGGCCCTGGCGGGAGCGCAGGCCGGTCTCCATCACGGTGGCGAAGACGAGGCGCTCGGCGATCAGCGTCCAGGTCTCCCGGCTGCCGTTGTGTTCCCCGGCGAGCAGGCTGTCGACGCCCGGCTGGTCGTGCAGGTCGGGCGGCACGACGGTGGAGAGGACGGCCGGCTCGGCCGCCGCCTCGACCATCCGCACGACGAGGTCGTCCAGCCCGATCGTCTCCCCCGGGCTGAGCTGGTCGGCGAGCAGGGACCGCAGGCTGAAGGCGTACGAGCGGTTGGCGACGAAACCCGCGCGGTGCGCGGCGTCCTGGACGGAGTCGTTGAACAGCAGGGTCTTCTTCTCGGCCTCGTCGAGTTCACCGCCGGTGAAGAGCTGGGTTATCGCCACGGAGGCGAGGGTGGCGAGGCCTGCGCCGAGGAAGCGGATGCCGTGGTCCAGTTCGCAGGACGGGCAGCGGTCCTTCTCGGCGGCGTCGATCGCGGTGAGGTCGCCGAGCACCACGATCGCGTCGTCGCTACGCTCCCGGTCGCGCTGCGGGTCGAAGGGGCGCACGCGGCGGCCGTACTCCAGCACCAGCAGGCCGGCCGAGCGCTGTCGTACCTCGTCGTCGGTGGCGGCGATCAGCGCGCGGACGCGGCGCTTGTCGCGGCCCACGCTGGCCCGGTAGATCTTGTCGGGGTCGGTCTCCAGTTCCTGCGGGTCCTTCTCCGGCGACAGCGCCATCCAGCCGGACCGGCCGCAGTGCCGACAGTAGACGGCCGGCAGCCGCGGGTGGCGGGTGTCGGCCACCACGAGGTCGGCTTCGACAGCGTACGGGTCCAGTTCGCGGGGTGCCTCGCCGTACCAGCCGAAGGTCGCCTGGTGGGAGGTGCCGCGCAGCAGCCGGGAGACGGCCCGGACCCACAAATGGGTCTCGATGTTGAGCAGCGGCTGGCGGGAGTCGTCCGGGTTGCGGGCCATCGACAGCAGGCCGACGAAGCGGGCGAGGGCCCGTGCGGTGATCTCGGGGCGGGTCTTCATGGCGCTGCCCCACCCGGTGGCGTTCTTGCGGGGCAACTCGTCGATGATCTCGTCGAACCTGCGCGGTCCTGGACCGAGCGAGTCGAGGACCGCCTTGGTCAGGGGATGCTTCCGCAGCAGCGCACCGAGGCGGGCCGGATCGTGCAGGCACGCCTCGCCGAGGATCAGCTCAGCCACCTCGGCCATCATCCGCTGCGGGTCGCGGCCGTCGACGGCGACGATCTGCTCAGGGGTGGGCAGCGGCAGGCTGAAGTCCTGGTGGCTGATGAACTCGCCCGAGGCGTAGCGGTCCTCCCCGACCAGGGACGCGGCGTCGAAGGCGACGCCGAAGACCTGCTCGGCGACCTCGCGGATCGCGGCCCGACCGTCCCGGCCACCGCCCTCGCCGAGGGTCGCGGAGGTGGCCACCGGGCAGATCGGCCCGAGTGGACGGCCCGGCTCGTCGAGCCCGAGCGCGGCGGCGAGGCGGCGCAGCAGCATCGCCACGTCGGTGCCCTGCGCGCCGTCGTAGGTGTGGAACTCGTCGAGCACCACGTACGCCGGTGCGGCATCCTGCCAGAGCGGCAGGTCGTCGGCGCGCTGGAGCAGCAGGTCCAGCATCTTGTAGTTGGTGATCAGGATGTCCGGCGGGGTGCGCCGCATCTCGGAGCGCTTCGTGAACACGTGCCGGTACTCGATCTTCGCGACGTCGCCGATGTAGAGGCCGGCGGTGACGCCGGCGAGCGCCGGATCGGTGAGCATCTCGTTGATGCGCTGCGTCTGGTCGGTCGCCAGGGCGTTCATCGGATAGAGCAGGATCGCCTTGATTCCCGCCCTGCCCTGCTGCCGCTGCCGGCGGCAGTGGTCCAGCACCGGGATCAGGAACGATTCGGTCTTGCCGGAACCGGTGCCGGTGGTGATCAACGTCGGCTCGGCCGCCCTGCCCCTGGTCGACAGCCGGGCGAACGCACGCGCCTGGTGCGACCAGGGGGTGAAGCCGGCCGGCGCCCAGTCCAGGCCCGCCCGCCAGCCGCCCTCCGCCGTGCGGAAGGGGGTGCGGATCCGCAGGTACGGCCCGCGGAAGATGCCCTGTTCCGGGTGGGCGAGGAAGCCTTCCAGCCCGTGGCGTACGCCTTCGTCGGTCAGACCGAAGGTCGTGGTGAGGTACTGGGTGAGGGTCCGACGCAGGGTGTCGGCGGCGATGGTCGGCCTCATGAGCGGATCACCCGGGGCATGCTACGTCAGCATCCACTGTGGTAGGCCGGGTACTGTCCCTTATAGACAGTGAGTCGCATTCACGACAGACAACGCCTCGCCGCAGGCCACCCGCAGCCGGAACGGGAACAGCATGTCGAACGGCACTTCTCAGCCCCGCCGCAAGCACCTGCTCGACGGCCGTCGCGCCGGATCAGCCCGGCCGCCGAGCTAACAAAGCACTATCAGTGGGTGTAGAGGATGGTGTTGGTGTTGGTGTTGGTGTTGATGGCGGTGATGGTGTTGACGTGGGTGAGGTTGGGGACGCGGAGGTTGCGCCATTGGGTGTTGCTGGCTGCTTCG